>JAUNHZ010000161.1:3706-5452 GCA_030523705.1 Bacteroidales bacterium | reverse complement strand
AATCCACATCATACCCTCACCCTCATTTGCGCCAAAAGCACTCAAATGATAGATAGATTCATCAGGATTAGCTTTCCAAGTGGACTGAACATCCAAATGGATGTCTACATTAGATTTCAGTTCAACAGGGCCAGAGAGGAAAGTATAACCGGTAGGGAATAATACCTGGCCTCCACCATTAGCATTACAATCATCAATAGCTTTCTGAATAGCTACAGCATCATCCGTAGTACCATCTCCCTTGGCACCATAATCTAACACATTATAAACTCCATCTTTAGAGTTAGAACATGCCACCAAAAGCAAGCATGCAAATGCAAAGAATAATTTCTTCATATTGTATTTCTCTTTTCTTAGATCTTAATTACTATTTTCTTTTTCCATAACACCCAAGCAATCAGTGCCATAACCAACACAAAGAGCAAAGCATACGTCAGCGATGCCCAATACGTATTTGAAACAACTGAATGGATAGCCTCATAAATAGGCATTTTCAGTCCCCAATGACTTAAGGCAGGTGCAAGCACTTCACTTACTACATAGATGAAAAAGGCATTCATTCCAAATGCCTGGAATATCTTACACCAACCTTTCTTCCCCCATTTGTCTATGATTATAAGGAGAACATACATAACCAACATGGCCAAAGTACATGTTAATATGACATAAGAGGTTGACCAAACACGCTTATTAAGCGGAATCTCTGCTATCAATCCAATAGAAATAAACGCAAAAGAAGTCCATTCCATCCTGATGTCTTTCAGTTTGTCTTTTAAAGGCTTATCGCTCATGAGAATTTGCCCAAAAGAAAAACCGATGATGGTATGACCAATAGAAGGAATAGTACTCAAAAGGCCTTCTGGATCAATCGGACTCTTGCGATATAAATGGGCTTCTCCAAAAACAGCCCTATCTACAACGGCTATTATATTCTCATCACTCAGATCATATCCATGGAAGAATGGAAGGAGAAATGAATATCCCACCAAAAGGCAGACTGCTACTATCAACATGCTTTTCCATGAAAGCCGTAGAGACATGAAAGAGACAATTCCATAGCATAAAGCTATTCGCTGGAGCACCCCCCATATACGTAAATCTGAGACAAGATTCCAATTCCCTTTAGTTGCCATATCCCACATATGAAGCAAAAGACCAATAGCAAACAGCATGACTGTTCGCTTGACTATTTTCTTAACCACATCAGGGGAGTAGGCAAATTTAATCTTATTGAAAGAGATATAAATAGAGACGCCTACCATGAACAAGAAGAACGGGAACACCAAATCACAGAACGTTAATCCATGCCACTTGGAATGCTGGAGCTGCGCAAATGTATCTGGCCCAGCCCCATTATTAACTAGTATCATGCATGCCACAGTAAGACCTCGCATGACATCTAGGGAAACTAAACGTTCTTTCTTCACTTCCATTTATTGAAATGCTTCTGTTACAACCTGCTTTGCAATGGCAATCAAATCACCCTCTCCTGCTGCCACATACGTATTATGAGCAAGTGTCCAAGGTTCCTCCATTGCGTACCAATCCACTGTTAAGGCAGGATTATCCTGACAATACTTCAACCAAGATGAATTACCTACAGGAAGGACAGGTAATCTGCCATCAAGCTCATCCTGGAGAATTTGCCAGTACTTCTGCCATCTTGGATAATAGAAATCCTTTAAAAGGCCTTGCCACTCCTTGTGCGCATAATCTCGCAGTTTGCCTGTATCAGCACAATAGCGG
>JAUNHZ010000161.1:0-3696 GCA_030523705.1 Bacteroidales bacterium | reverse complement strand
GTAATCTGAACACGAGCATTCCACTCGTAATGATCTTTCTCTTCTAGAGTGAGACCTTTCTGGCGTGCCATTTCAATCCAACGACCCACTTTGAACTCACTACGAGTATTCAACAGTTTATCCTGCAGCAGCAAGAGTTTCAAGAACTCTTGAGAATCAATAGCAAAGCGTTTCTTATCAAAGCTCTTAAAATCAGCAACAGTCTGATTATACACAATGCGAGCCTTATCAGCCAACGATTGACGGATAACATCTACCAAGTCATATTCAAAATTATTGTTTCCTTTAAAGAGATGAGCCACACTAGACAACAGTTTTGCTGCCTCTGCAGTAGTGGTAGGATCATAATAATTCTGCATTTTGCTCCAGGAAGATGCCTGGAAACAATCTAAAGAAGGCCGGCTGCAGAAAATGCTCTCATGAGGGCCTTGCTGATTATTTGTTGGAGGACAATTATAAATACCCTGAGCTAAGATATCCCATGCCTGCAAGACAACTGCTTCAGCCTCAGGATTTGGATGAACATTTAAGCCATAGCGAGCACGAACATAATTCTTGACCCATTCCTCCTTGGTAAACTTCTGATCTCTCCATGGAAGCTCACACATCAGTTCGTACATAATCGGATTCGTTTCACTGCCTTCCATCGTCAAACCCATACCCTTCAGTTGCTTTGCCAAAGGATGATTCTTGGTCATATAGAAATTATCTATCAACTGATCCATTCTACCATGCAAACCAATGTTCGCACCGAAATTCTCTAACAGACAGAATAACCAGTCATGACCTTCATAACCTTTCTCTTTCTGCCAGATGGACGGTGCTCCCCACATAGGACGACATTCACTGAACAAATCCAGGAAGATTACCTCACCAGGCTTCATCTCATCCAACATTTCCTGACGAGGATTCTCACTCCATCCCTGACAAACCCATGTAGCCTTTGGATTTGCTTTCTTCATAGCAGTATAAATAGCACGGAAACATGCTTTCAAATCCAGATCTTCAGGCAAGTTCTTTGCTTCATGGAAAGGGTCCATAGAATAATAATCAGCTTTTCCAAACAAGCGTACACTTTCTTCATAGAACAAATCTGCAAACTCTTGGAATCGTGGGTCTGTTGGCATAAGAATTCCAGGGCGCGTAAAACCATTCCAAAGCTGGACAGTAGAGATACTGCTCTCTCCATTATCTTCATTTCCCACTTCTACCTTAGACTGTTCCATAAATTTGCTTGGAACCATTCCACTGTAACCTGGAAGTACAGGATGAATATCCAGTTCTTTCATGCGCTGCACGATTTTCTTCTGAAGAGCCTCTTGCTGCTCATACCAACTGTCAGGATTAGGTCCACCCCATCCTTCAAGGTTATTCATCTCCCACCATGCCAAGAAAGCTGGACCTGCTATAAAATCATCGATATCCTTACGGGAATACCCTAATTTTTCCATTACATTCTTCCATACGCACTCATAGCCCACGGCAGCTAAAGGCATATTGATTCCATGCAAAGCCATCCAGTCAATTTCTTCTTGCCAGCGTTCCCATCCCCAGAAAGGCATGGAATAGCTAAAAGTACAATAGTTGAAATCATACCTAAGACTCAAATTAGTCTCGTGACGTTCCCTATTAGGTACTGCAGGTAACACTGCGGGCAACTTGGCATGCATCTGGTTCCAAGTCAACTGAACACCAGCATAATACTTAAGATACCAATTGATACCAGAGGCAATATTCACGAAATTATTACCTCGAACAACTACCTTTTTCCCCTTTTGATCTAACTCAAAGAAGTCTTGTGAGCCTCTTTTCAGCTCAATAACAAATTTCTTGGATGCTCCTGGATCAATACGTTCCAGAAGACCATCAATAGGTGTTGCAGCCCAGATAGGCAAAGCTGCAATGAGGAAAAAGAAATAAACAATTTGTCTTTTCATGGTTTATATGGTTTCTCAATTCATTCTTAATTAGAAATACGGCTTACCGTCCAATTGGTCTCAACTGGATTATTCTGCATGGACCAGATAATAGGAATTTCTTCATTATCCTCTACTATCATCTCTGCCCCCTCATTCATATCCTTGAGTTTAAGCATATTGCCTTCGCGCCCTTCTAACTTATAGATTGTCTGATTGAAATGACACGTTCCTGTTTCTTTAACAGAGCGAAGCGCAGAACGACTTAAGATGCCAAATGTCTCTTGCTCAGATAATAATAAATGCTGACCATCGAGTGGCTGGACATAGCACAACTGAGTAGCATGTTCCAATGCGGCCAATGGCATGGTATAAGTACCCATCCACCATTTCAAATTACGTTCAATCCCCCAATGCAACACCAGGTTATCTCCTTGTTTCTCAAAGTCGATGGAGAATTTGCGAGTCTGACCATGCAATTTATATGTATAGAGATACGTATAGCTTCTACGCTCTGCCTTTGGCTGTTGATTGACAACTTGCTTTGTTGATTTCTTTATTTTTTTTGGCGCCGAAGTCAGTTTTAACAAGAGTTCCCCACCACGCATCAATTGCTCATGGGTCAAGCGGCCATCCGTGAGAGGGACACCATTCCAAAGGATTTGCTGCAAAGACCCTTCTTGAACAGAGCCTTCAGTCTTAATATTCAGCACATTACCATTTGACAGCAAGAATTCTGCACTTTCCACCAACGGGGCATGTACCAAATAATAATCATGGCCTGCATTAGGGTATAAACCCAGCATATGAAAAACAAGCCAAGACGACATGGAACCACTATCATCATTACCAGGAATACCACTTGGCGAAGCATTATAATATCGCTTAATGATTTCACGAACCAGACGGCTGGTCTTCTCCGGCTTTCCAATCCAATTATACAAGCAAGGAGTAAGGAAAGAAGGTTCATTCGCCACATTATAATATCCCTTATCAAACTGGAAGAACGTATCCAATCTCTTCTCAAAAGCTTCAGGACCACCACTATACCGAATCAAAGCTGGTACATCATGAGGTATACTCAGAGAATACTCCCAAGATGAAGCTTCGTACATAAAGCAGCTCCACCAAGGCATATACCATGGTCCTTCATAACTTGTGTCTGGTGTATACAAGAATTTAGGAATCATATACTTACTATGTCCAAAAGGAATGCTGTCAAGCCACTCCCCCTGTTCATTTTTTGGCATGATAAAGCCTCTCACACCATCTTGTACATAATCTTCTCGCCACAAGTTTTGCCATGAACTAGCTTGGTGCATGTATCTTTCATATAAGTCTCTCTTACCTAACTTATTGGCAACCTGTGCTATAGCCCAGTCACAGAAACTATATTCAACGGTCCTATTTCCTGCTCTTGGGATACCATAAGGAATATAGCCTTTCTCTAAATATGGGATAAGTCCACCTCTGCCCTCTGCCTCTTCGTTCCCTCCAGGAGGTACTGTAGCATCCTTTATCATGGCCTCTAAAGCAAGTTCATAATTTATCCCTGTCAATCCTTTTGCCAGGGCATCAGCAATTACAATCTCTGCATTTGAGCCACCCTGCGTTCTACCATTACTGTTTCCACTTCGTGCATCAGGCATATAGCCATCATGCTGATAGATATTTAACAACGAATTGACTATCTCCACTTCGCGTTCTGGATCAAGCAATGTTATCAAAGGTGTTGATGTGCGATAAGTATCCCAGATAGCATAAAAATCATCGTAATATG
>JAUNHZ010000160.1 GCA_030523705.1 Bacteroidales bacterium | reverse complement strand
CAAGGAAGATTTCAACACCCGACTTTACCTGTCCAATGCATATGCTGCGGTTCAAGAATACACACTTGCACTGGAGCAATTGGAGAAAATGGCAGAGCTGGAACCAGAAAACATAGAAACCTACCTGCTTATAGCAAAGGTTGCAGACAACCTGGGCAATTGGCAAGCCATGAATGATGCTTGTCAGAAAGCATTCTTGATAGATGAGAACCAGACAGATATTTTCTACTACTTTGGAAAAGCCTGCTATGGCTTAGAAGATGAAATCTCTGCTATTGCCATGCTCACAAAGGCCATCAGCCTTGATGAGAACAACAAGGCAGCCTATCTGCTCAGACACGAGGTCCTCTGCAACATGCAGCAGTTCAGTGAAGCAGAAAAAGACATTGACAAGCTACTCTGCTTGGAACCAGAAGATGAGACATACCTCATCAAGAAGGCCCAAACATGCGTATGCTTAGGTAAAATGGAAGAAGCCATCAAGCACTACGAGCAAATTATTGCCATCAATCCGTTCAATGAGCCTGCCATTCTTGAAGTAGGTAATCTCTATGTACAAACAGAAATGTACGACAAGGCTATGGCTCTCTACAATGAAGCCATAGACAACAAGCCAGATTTTGCCGAAGCCTACAAAGAAAGAGGAAATGTAAAGAACCTGACAGGTGACAAGGAAGGTGCAATGGAAGACTTGAAGAAATCACTTGAGCTTGCGCCAATGGAGGCTAAACAGATTAATGGAAATTACACCAATCTGGAAGAGGAAATAAATGCAAGATATAAGGCAAACAATCCATTTTTACAATAATAAGCCTCAAAAGCTTTAAGTCTGACAAAAAAACAGCACTTTTTATTGTAGGAACAAATTAAATTTGTATCTTTGCATTACTAATATCAAAATGAGAATTATGACTAATTTATTTGGTTCATTTTATTATTTCTTTTATTACTTTTACTTTAGCAATAGAGTAGAGCGGGAAATTCTATGTGTTCCAAATAAATGAATGATGAAATAATATGGGTCCCGCTCAAACAGCGGGACCTTTTTTATGTAAATAGAGTTATGAAGAAAGTTGCTATTCAAGGTATAGTTGGTTCCTACCATGATATTGCCGTCCACCGCTATTTTGAAGGTGAAGAGGTAGAACTGATATGCTGCGACACGTTCGAGAAAGTATTCCAGGAGATGAAGAACGACAATTCAGTTATTGGAGCAATTGCAATTGAGAACACCATTGCAGGAAGCCTGCTGCATAACTATGAATTACTCCAGGAAAGCAGACAGACCATTATAGGCGAGCACAAGCTGAGAATCAGCCACAGCATCATGTGCCTTCCGGAAGACAACTGGGAAGATATCACTGAAGTAAACTCCCACCCAGTAGCCTTGATGCAATGTAGAGAATTCTTAGGGAAACACCCCAAGTTCAAGATTGTGGAAACCGATGACACTGCAGGTAGTGCAGAAATGATCCAGCATGAGAACCTTCGTGGTCATGCTGCAATCTGTTCTAAGTTTGCAGCCCCACTCTATGGCATGAAGGTATTGGAAGAAGGCATAGAAACCAATAAGCATAACTTCACCCGATTCCTTTTCTTGAGTGATCCATGGATGGCCGATGAATTGAGAGATAAACACCAGGCAGATAAAGCCAGCATAGTCTTCACCCTGCCCCATGCAGAAGGAAGCCTGTCGCAAGTCCTGTCCATCTTCTCTTTCTACAAAATCAACCTGACCAAGATTCAATCATTACCTATTATAGGAAGAGAATGGGAATATCAGTTCTACGTAGATGTGGTTTTCAACGATTCACTCCGTTTCCACCAGTCCGTAGATGCCATAACCCCTCTCACCCGTGAATTTAAAATACTAGGAGAATACAAGAATGGAAAACAAAGCATTTAACATACAGCCAGCCGAGCGCTTGAGCAGCGTTCAGGAATACTATTTTTCCCGCAAGCTGAAGGAAGTGGCCGAGATGAATGCCGCAGGCCTGAACGTCATCAGCCTGGGAATAGGCAGTCCAGATATGCCCCCATCAGAAGAGACTATAAAAGTCTTGAGCGAAGAGGCCGCCAAAAGCAATACACATGGTTATCAGCCTTATGTAGGTATCCCAGAGCTCCGCCAGGGCATGGCCAACTTCTACAAGCGATGGTATAACGTAGATTTGGATCCTAAGACGGAGATACAGCCACTGATTGGTTCAAAAGAAGGCATTCTGCACGTAACGCTGGCATTTGTCAATCCTGGAGATAAAGTATTGGTTCCAAACCCAGGATACCCTACCTACACATCCCTGAGCAAATTATTAGGAGCCCAAATTGTGAATTATGATTTGCTAGAGTCCAATGACTGGCAACCTGATTTTGAAGCTCTGGAGCAAATGGATCTCTGTGACGTAAAACTGATGTGGACCAACTATCCAAACATGCCTACTGGAGCCTCAGCAACAATTGAGCTATACCAAAAGTTGGTTGACTTTGCCCGACGCCATAATATCGTAGTGGTAAACGACAACCCATACAGCCTGATTCTGAACAAGCGCCCTATCAGCATCTTGCAGATAGAAGGAGCAAAAGACTGCTGCATAGAATTCAACTCCATGAGCAAGAGTCAGAACATGCCCGGATGGCGTGTGGGCTGGATTTCCACCAATGCACAGTTCATTCAGTGGATCCTGAAAGTAAAGAGCAATGTGGACAGTGGTATGTTCAGACCATTGCAGCTGGCAGCCGCAAAAGCCATGGAGAATTCCGACGAGTGGCATGAAATCCACAACATACAAGTCTATGCCAAGCGAAGAGCGATAGCAGAGAAAATCATGGGAGTGATGGGATGTACGTTCGACCCTAAACAAGTAGGTATGTTCCTGTGGGGCAAAATCCCAGAGAAATACACGAATGTAGAAGAACTGACAGAGAAAGTACTTCACAAAGCCAAGGTATTCATCACACCGGGATTCATTTTCGGAAGCAATGGTGAACGGTATGTACGCATCTCCCTCTGTGCCAAGGACGCCCAGCTAGAGGAGGCGCTGAAGAGAATCACAGACATTATTTAAGCAACCTTAAAAATTACAAGATATGGAATTAGAAAAGCTGAACCTGAAAGGCCTGGAAGAAAAAAGACCAATTGTCATAGCAGGTCCTTGCAGTGCAGAGACAGAAGAACAAGTCCTGAGCACAGCTCATGCCCTGGCAGACAGAGGCGTGAAGATATTCCGAGCAGGAATCTGGAAGCCAAGAACCAAACCAGGAGGTTTTGAAGGAATGGGAAAAGATGGCTTGCCATGGATGAAACGGGTAAAAGAAGAAACCGGTATGCTCATTACCACCGAAGTAGCCACTCCAGCTCATGTAGAACAGGCACTGGAAGCTGGTATAGATCTATTATGGATAGGCGCCCGCACATCTGCAAACCCATTTGCCATGCAAGATCTGGCTGATGCATTGAAGGGAGTTGACATTCCTGTGCTGGTAAAGAATCCTGTCAATCCAGATCTGGAACTTTGGATTGGAGCCATGGAACGTCTGAACAACGCCGGCATCAAGCGCCTGGGAGCCATCCATCGTGGTTTCTCCAGCTATGATAAATCCATCTATAGAAACCTTCCACAATGGCATATTCCAATTGAGCTCCGCAGAAGAATCCCAGAGCTGCCTATCTTCTGTGATCCAAGCCACATAGGTGGAAAGAGAGAACTGGTAGCCCCACTCTGCCAGCAGGCCATGGACATTGGCTTTGACGGTCTGATTGTAGAGTCACACTGCAACCCAGACAACGCGTGGAGTGATGCGAAACAGCAGGTAACCCCAGAAATCTTAGATTACATCCTCAGTCTTTTAGTAATACGTAACGAACAGATGACTACAGAGAACCTGAATGAACTCAGAAAGCAGATTGACGAGTGCGACAACAAGCTGATAGAAATCCTCTCTAAGCGAATGAGAGTAGCACGTGAGATTGGCATGTACAAGAAAGAGCATAACATGACCATTCTCCAGACCGACCGCTATACAGAAATCCTGGAGAAGAGAGGCGCTCAAGGTGCCCTCTGCGGTATAGGCAGTGACTGTGTCAAGAATATCTTTGAGACCATTCACGAGGAAAGTGTTCACCAGCAGATGGAAATCATAAACAAGTAAGAGATGAAGATTCTTATATTAGGTGCGGGAAAGATGGGTTCATTTTTCTGCGATGCGCTGAGTTTCGACCATGAAATGGCCATCTATGACATTGACCCTAAGCGCATGCGCTTTACCTATAACACCCGCAGATTCACAAACTTGGAAGAGATAAAGGAGTTTGAGCCAGAGTTAGTCATCAATGCTGCAACGGTAAAATACACACTAGCTGCATTCAACCAGGTCCTTCCCCTACTTCCTGAGAATTGCATCATCAGTGACATAGCCTCTGTAAAGACAGGACTCAAGGAATTCTATGAAGCATCTGGTCATCCTTACGTATCCACCCACCCTATGTTTGGCCCTACGTTTGCCAGCTTGAGCGACTTGAGCAAGGAGAATGCCATCATCATCAGCGAGGGCGACCATCTGGGCAAGATCTTCTTTAAGGACTTGTACCAGCGCCTGCACCTGAACATCTATGAATATACGTTCCAAGAGCACGATGAGACTGTAGCATACTCCTTGAGTATCCCATTTGTATCCACATTTGTGTTCAGTGCCGTCATGAAACACATGGATGCTCCTGGTACTACATTCAAACGTCATGAGAAGATTGCCCGAGGTGTCCTGAATGAAGACGACTATCTGCTGCAGGAAATTCTGTTCAACCCCAACACGTCTGCCCAGGTAGAGAACATACGCAAGGAGTTGGATGAACTTCAGGAAATCATAGACAAGAAAGATGCTGAAGGCATGAAAGCTTACCTGGCCAAAATCAGGAAGAACGTGCTGTAAGATTCATTTTCTGCACGAACAAATCATATTTATGTATCAGAAAGAAGGAAATTCTTTCTGATACATTTTTTATTACCGCAGAAAAAATTGTAGGTGGGGACAACATGCTGAATTCCGATGACTCCAGGTATTTGGGCCTACTGCCAGAGAGCTTCATCGTAAGAAAAGCCACCAGAATCTGGATATATATTGACACATACGACGGAAGCTTAAGATGGGAAAGCGACCGGTTTACAACATAACAGTTTAAAACTATTTTAACCAATAAAATATCAAAAAAGAAGCAAAAAGCCATTAAAACTTTTGGCGTATCAGTTTTTTGCTTAAATTTGCATCATCAACTAAAAGAAACGAGACTTTTTAAAAATATTATTAACTTCTAATTCTAATTTTATGGTAAAAAACTATTTGTAATTATGCTACTCACGCTTAGCGCATCTAAGGTTTCTGCAAAAGATCCCCTCCAAGTCTATGTTTTGACTACTTGCGGTGAGACTGTTATGACATATTTAACAGGTGACTTTGATGAGGATATAGCTTATTTACGTGAACTAAATTTTATACACTGCGGTTGTTATGACTTGCTTATAT
>JAUNHZ010000159.1 GCA_030523705.1 Bacteroidales bacterium | reverse complement strand
AACAATTCCAGCAGTCCTGGTACCTAATGGTATGAATTTCTGGACACCACAGACCGAAGACACAGAGAAGAAAGGAGTTTCACCCTATTATTATTCCCGGAAAGCCATACAAGGATTCAGAAATTCACATTGGATTGTAGGTGGATGTACACAAGACTATGGATCTGTAACAATAATGCCTATAAGTGGAGAATTAGCCTGCCAAGCAGATGCACGAGCTAGTCAGTTCAGTCATGATGATGAGACTACTACACCTTATTACTATGCAGTAAATCTACAAGATCATGGCATCCAGGCAGAAATGACAGGAACATCCAGAACGGGTATCTTCCGCTTTACTTATGCTAACTCCGGTGAAGCACACTTAATCATTGCGCCCAACAGCGATGAAGCAATGGCTCATATTACTGTAGATGCAGAACACGGTAAAGTAACTGGTTATAACCCCGTGCACCGCATCTATCAAGGAAAAGGTGAATACGCAGGATTCAACGGCTATTTCAACATAGAATTAAACAAAAAGATTGAAGCCTGTGGTGTGTATCATGGAGATACCGTATTAACTGTCCATGAATTAGCAGACAAAGCGAAAATGGGTGCCTACCTTTCTTTCCATGTGGAAGCTGGAGAAGAAGTCTTGGTAAAGGTATCATCGTCTTTCTGCGATGTAGAAGGCGCAATCAGAAATATGGAAACAGAAAATCCTGGCTGGGATTTCGATAAAGTCTGCGCTAATCTGAAGGACATCTGGCAGAAGCAACTAGCAGCAATTGAAGTTGAGACAGATGATGAAGTAGCATTGCACAAATTCTACTCATCCATGTATCACGCTTCATTCCTACCACACGCTTTCAATGATGTAGATGGCCGCTACCCATCTTTTGCAGGTGGTGCCAAGATAATGACCACTACAGGTACCTATTATGAGGACTATAGCATGTGGGATACATATCGGGCCGAACACCCATTGTTGAGTATCCTCTACCCTAAACAAGCTGGGGAAATGATACAGTCTTTGCTAGACAAGTATGACCAAGGTGGATGGCTGCCTATCTTCCCTTGCTGGAATAGTTATACTTCGGAGATGATTGGCGACCACTGTGCATCACTCATCACCGATGCCTATATGAAAGGAATACGCAACTTTGATATAGAGAAAGCATGGGAAGCATTGCGAAAGAATGCTTTTGAACAACCAGCTACCTACGATGAATATAAAGATGGCAAAGGCCGACGCGCCCTAGATTCATATTTAAAATACGGTTATATCCCTATAGAAGATCCTGTTGCTGAAGCATATCACAAAGCCGAGCAAGTGTCCAGAACCCTTGAATATGCCTACGATGATTATGTCCTTGCACAGTTTGCCATGGCTTTAGGTCATCAAGAAGAAGCAGATACACTTTTAAAACGCGCAAAATTCTATCAGAATGTATTTGATCCTAAGACCGGTTGGGTACAAGGCAGAAGAGCCGATGGAACTTTCTTGGAAGAACAGACAACCTTTGATTTCAGTTCATTCATCTGCGAAGGCTACCCTGCACATTACAGTTGGTATGTGCCTCACGATGTCTATGGCTTAATGGAATGCATGGGTGGTAAGGAACGATATGTGGAGAAATTAGATTCACTCTTCGACTTAAATTACTACTGGCATGGAAATGAACCTTGTCATCAGGTAGCCTATATGTACAATTATGCAGGACAGCCATGGAAAACGCAGAAAATTGTACGCCATATCATGGATACAGAGTATCGTACAGGAGCAGATGGTCTCTCAGGAAACGACGATGCAGGACAGATGTCAGCATGGTATATATTCTCAGCCATAGGATTCTATCCCGTATGTCCAGGCGTTCCATATTATGTCATTGCAAGCCCTTCATTCAAGAAGGCAAACCTCCACATGGATTCTGGGAAAACCTTTACCGTGCTTGCTCCTAACGCATCGGCAGAAAACATCTATATTCAAAGTGTGAAATTGAATGGAAAAGATTATCCTTACAATTTTATCCGTCACGAGGATATTGCTGCCGGAGGCATCATGGAAGTGGTTATGGGACCAGAGCCAAATCAATCATGGGGTTCATCTGATGAATCCTGCCCAAAGTTCTAAAACATTGGTATTCTAACCTTGTCATCCTGAACAAAGTGAAGGATCTCGTCCAACCCACAAGGGTTTCCTTACTAATATTGGACGAGATTCTTCACTTTTCGTTCAGAATGACAATGTTAATTACTGCACTTCTGAGAAGTAAACTGTACGAAGTGGCATTGTAACCTTTTCTCCTGTGAGTGTAACTTCTGCATTCAATCTGATATCTTGGGAAGAAGCACCCACCTTTACTACATAAGTTCCAGGATCGATATTCCATTCACCGTTAGCAAAATAGCCAAACTGCTGAGGAGACATAAGTATTTCCATATGCTTGGTCTCACCTGGAGCCAAGGAAACACGTGCAAAGCCCTGAAGCTTAATAGGTTTAAGGAACTGAGAACGCAAAGAAGTAGGAGAAACATAAAGCTGGGCAATCTCATCGGCTGCCATATCACCCACATTCTTCAAATCAAAAGATACACGGATTGCTTCTGCATTAGCAGCAACCTCCTTATCAACAGTGAGATTAGAATACTCAAACTGAGTATATGACAATCCAAATCCGAATGGCCATGCAATACGTGAATCCTGCTCAACAGCGTAATTATAACAGATATTCTCGTTCAACTCCACATTTGGATAACTCATACTTAACTTACCAGAAGGAGCCACATTACCATAGAGAATATCTGCGACAGCATTACCACCCTCTTCGCCTGGATACCAAGCCTGGATAATAGCAGCACACTTATCTGCGATGTTAGAGATTACTTGTGAACGACCACCAAACATAATGAGAACAACAGGCTTTCCTGTAGCAATCAATTCCTCAACAAAATCCTCTTGAGATCCAGGAAGTTTCAAGCTACCACGATCACGATTCTCGCCACACAGCATCGCATTCTCACCCATTGCAGCAATAATAACATCACTTTGAGCAGCCATTTCAACAGCCTTGGCACGGTCAATTTCCTCACGGCCATCGATTACACGAGAATACTGCCAAGAATTATAGATGTGTGCACGATCGTCACCACCTTCTTCAATAACGAGCTCACACTTCTCCGTCCAATCACAACCACGAGTATAAGAAAGTTCAATACCCGCTGGCTTACGATTCTCCAGACCCTCTTTCAAATTAACAATGCGAGGATGCATATTGTCAATTTCGCGGTGCTGCCAGAAATAAGCCATACCTTGATATGTATAATCACCTAACATAGCCCACATAGAATTCGCATTTGGACCTGTCAAGAATACTTTCTTATCACCCTTCAAAGGCAAAACATCATTATTCTGTAAGAGAACAACAGACTGAGTAGCCATCGTATATGCAGTCTGGCGCTCAACGTCGGTATCAAACTGGATATGACCCTCTGCATACAACTTTGCACCTGGAGTCAACAATCCCAAACGAGCCTTTAAAGTCAGCACACGTTTGACAGCAGATTCAAAAGTAGCCTCAGTAATCAAATTCTTCTCCAACATCTCTGGGATTCGTGAATAATTGGCTCCACGAGGAAACTCAACCTCATTACCAGCATTCAATGATGCAGCTCCACGCTCTAACTGATCCTCTATGTTATCAATCTGATCAATAGAACCATAATCGCTCACCATCAAGCCATCGAACTTCAGATAATCGCGAAGGATACCTTTCTGTAAATCTGCATTTGCTACAGCCTTGGTTCCCTTAAAGCTATGATAACCTGTCATGACAACCTTGCTACCTGCAACACGGATAGCGGCTTCGTGTGGGAATAGAATCTCCTCACGCAATTCTTTCTCGTCGGCTTCATGGCCACCGCCATAACCTAAGAAATGCTTTGTACAGGCAGCAATGCCAGTTGACAGGCCATCATGCTGCAAACCTTTTACAAAGCCTACTGCAATAGCTGCAGAAAGATAACCATCCTCACCATAAGACTCTTCCAAACGGTTAAAATAAGGATTGCGACAAACGTCAACCATTGGAGACAAAGCCAGGAAACCACCTACTTCACGCATATGATCTGCTGTCTGCTGAGTCTTCAACGCTACCATCTCTGGATTAAAAGAGCATGCAATACCAATCTGTTGAGGATAAACAGTAGCATTCAAGGTATTTACGCCACTAATGGCCTCTTCATGGAACAAAGCAGGAATACCATTTGGAGTATTATGAATCAGCCAATCCTGAACCTGAGCAACCATATCTCGAATTTCATCTGCTTCCATATCTGCCTGAGAAGCATACTGCGAGAAATGACCAACACCTTCAGGAATCAGCGCTTTACACTTAGCTGTATCCAACTTACCATCAGTAAATAAATCACCAACGTACATACTGTGCAACTGCGCAATACGCTCTCCTTGTGTCATTTTAGCGTACAAATCATTCACCATCTGCTCTACTTCAGGAGTAGACAGAGGTTGCTCAACTGCCTTGAGTGCAAAATCTACTGGAGCCGTGGTGGTACAAGCAGAAAATGCACAGGCCGCCAAAGTCAATGCCATAGAAAAATACTTTCTCATTTTAAATTTGGTTTTGTGTTATTATTAAATTTAAGATTATTCACTATAATTCCGGTCTAAACCAACACTAGTATAATAACCAGGATAGTTTACCGCTAATTCCTCTACAATCTGATTACGGAGCGTTAACGGATTTTGGACATCAAAAGAATAGACAACATCGAAAGAGATCATCTTTTCCTCATGATTTACATAGAAACCATGCATACCTAAAATCCCTGGCATGGCCATAACCATATTTCGAATAGCTACTTCCTCAAGAGCTTCGGGTGTCCCTTCCTTATGATGGGCATAGAAACCAACTGTCACAAAAATACCGAATTCTAAATAAACTTTACGTTGTATCTTACGAGTTAAATGATGTAAATCTGATGCATTCATGCTTTCATCAACTTCAACATGCAAAGCACCAAGATTCCTTTCTGGACCATAATTATGTAAGATTACATCATAAACACCACGAACACCATCCTCTTTTCCCACACTACTTTTCATCGCATTCACCAACTCTGGATCACTACGCAAGCCTAAAAGCCCACGAATGGGATTCATGAGCATCTCCAATCCAGCCTTTATGATTAAGAAAGATATTATAGCAGCAAGCCATGCATCAAGAGTCCATGATGTAAAATAGAAAATTAGAGCGGCTATGATGGTAGCCACAGATATAAGACAATCAAAAATACTGTCGGAACCAGAAGAAATAAGGGCATCACCACTGAGCTCTTTTCCTTTCTCTTGGGTGTATGCGCCCAAAAAATACTTTGCGCCAATAGATACGAGAATTAAACTCATACCCACCAAGGAATATTCTGGTTCAGTTGGGTGAATAATTCCCTTGACACTTTCAATGAGTGAGGTACTACCAGCAACCAAGATCATGGCAGCTATGATGATAGCCGTAAAATATTCAATTCGGCCATAACCAAAAGGATGTTTATCATCGGCAGGCAACCCTGCTAATTT
>JAUNHZ010000009.1 GCA_030523705.1 Bacteroidales bacterium | reverse complement strand
TGTATATGAGGACCCACATGTGCCTAATTCCTTTGGGCTTTTGTTCAATCCACAGAAGCCAGAACCTGCTCCTCACCATGAGAAGATCAGATTCAATAGAAATCTAGGAGATTATAATCCTCATACGGGTGAGGTAGATATGTTCTATCCACAGTCCCGTTGGATTGACATCTTACAGAATGATTTTGCTGCGCGTATGGATTGGTGCGTTTCAGACTTCAAGTCGGCAAATCATGCTCCAGTAGTTCAGGTAGAGGGTGAACTGAATAGGGCAGTGAATGCTGGAAGTTCTATCTTGCTGAAAGGAATGGCAAAAGATTTAGATGGGAATAAAGTCAGCTATCATTGGTGGCAATACCGCGAGGCTGGGACTAGTGATAAAGTGGTTGAGATTGAGAATCCTGACCTTTCAAGCACACAGATAACAATTCCCGAAGATGCGGAAAAGGGGAGCACTTTTCACATTATTCTTCAAGTCACAGATAATGGCACGCCTGCATTGACTCGTTTCCAGAGAGTAATTTTACAAATTCAGTAAATTTGGAAGGAATGAAAAAAACGTTATTCTTCTTTTTCTTGTTTTTTGCAACCCATGTGTTTGCAAAAGAAATTAATTTTAATAAGGGATGGGCATTTTCTACAGACTCACTCTTGCATGTTAAGATTGTAGACTTGCCACATGATTTCAGTATGGAGGAAGTATCTGCATCGGAAGATCCAAACCATATAGGACCGTTCTCCAGTAAAAGCCCTAATGGCAGGGCCACAGGTCACGTCATGGGTGGCACGGGATGGTATAGAAAATACTATACGTTGGCAGAGGAGGATAAAGATAACATGATAGCATTATTGTTCGATGGTGCTTACATGGAAACCGATGTGATGGTCAACGGACAATTAATGAGTAGCCATAAGAATGGGTATACTCCTTTTTATGTGGATATCACATCAGCTTTGAAGCCGGTAGGACAGAAGAATGAGATAATCGTGAAAGTCAGAAACTATGGCAAGAATTCTCGTTGGTACTCTGGTTCTGGTCTTTATCGTGATGTCACTCTGGTAGTCACCAATAAGCGGCATATCAATCAGTGGGGAGCTTATATCACAACTCCAAAAGTAGAGAAAACGAATGCAACCGTAAACCTTCAGGTTACAGTTTCAAATGATGCAATGCAGGACTGCAATTCTGTCGTTGTGGCAGATATCTTGTCACCCAAGGGCTTGAAAATCGCTAGTCTGGAGAGCCAAGTCAGTTTGCTGGCTCAGACTAAGCAGGTAGTAGATTTATCCACGAACGTAGAAAATCCACAACTTTGGTCTGTTGAGAATCCAGCATTGTATGTAGCTAAGATTTATCTGAAAGACAGTAAGGGAAGGGTTTGGGATACTTATGAGCAGAAATTTGGAATCCGTTCCTTGTCTTGCAATGCAAAAGAAGGTTTGAAACTGAATGGAGAGCCAATAGTCTTAAAAGGTGGGTGTATTCATCACGATAATGGCATTCTGGGGGCAGCGGCTTTGAAAACTGCAGAATATAGAAAGGTGCGGCTGTTGAAAGAAAACGGGTACAATGCCGTAAGATGTGCACATAACCCTCCAAGTCGCTATTTCTTGGATGCGTGCGATGAATTAGGCTTGTTAGTCATGGATGAGTTCACCGATATGTGGGAACAGCCAAAGAATGTGGACGATTATTCTCAGTTCTTTAAAGATTGCTGGGAAAGCGACCTGGAATCTATGTTGCTGCGCGACAGGAATCATCCAAGCATCATTATGTGGAGTATTGGAAATGAAATCCCAAACTGGAGTATTGCTGACGCCTCAAGAATAGGCAAAGCTTTGAGCGACAAGGTCCGTCAGATGGATTCAACCCGATTGGTAACGCAGGGTATTACTGGTGCCTATATCCATCTGGAGTGGGATAATTCTCAATATACTTTCCAACATCTGGATGTAGCTGGATATAATTATCTGCGTGATAAATATGATGGCGACCATGAGAAATTCCCAGAGCGTGTCATGATCTGTACGGAGTCCTATCCAAATCAATCTTACCAATATTGGAAAGATGCTGTAGAGAAACCTTATGTGATTGGCGATTTTGTCTGGACTGCTTTGGAACACCTGGGAGAGTCAGGATGTGGTTCTGCGAGCTATGTGGATAAAAACAGAAAGGAACAGCAAGGTATGATTTTCCAGACATCCATGGGACCTAAAGAGGGTATGAATCCAGCCTTTATGTGGATGGGCGGAGGTGGAGACGCTTCTCTTGCTTCAGATAAAACGGATAAAAAAGGCAAAAAGGATGAGAAGCCAGAGATTCCTTTCTGGATGCGTCCGCCTACTATGCCTGCTACGTATGTGAACTGGTGTGGCGATGTGGACCTGATTGGTAACATCAAGTCTCAGGGCCGCTACCGTAATGTGATGTGGGATGTTTCTCCTATTGAGATTCTGGTGCATGAGCCAATTCCAGAGGGGATGAAAGAAAACATGAATCTATGGGGGTGGCCTAATGAATATGCTAGCTGGTACTTCCCGGGCCAGGAAGGCAGGTCGCTTCAGGTGCGTGTAATAACAAAAGCTCCGAAAGTCCGTTTGGAAGTAAATGGGAAGATTGTAGGTATACAAGAGGTGGATGAAAATTTGTCTGCTATATTTGAAGACGTGACTTATCAGCCTGGAAAAATTGTGGCTGTTTCATTGGATAAGGATGGAAAAGAATTGGACAGCAAGGTCATCAGGACTCCTGGCCGTCCGTCTGCAGTTCGCTTGACCCGTGAACGTTATAATGCCGATAATGAGGTTGTTTATGTGAAAATGGAGATTGTTGATGAAGATGGTGTGGTTGTTCCTGAGAAATTCCCATTGTCTGTTCGTTTGGACGGTGCGGAGTTTGTCTCAGCAGGAAATGGCGCCCGGGACGATATGAAATCATTTCGCTCACAGACTCCAGATACTTATAGAGGAGCAGCCTTGCTGATTATCAGGCCAACAGCCTCTGAAGTGCATGTGGAAGTAGCTTCTGCAGGTCTTGTCTCCGGAAAATGTGCTTTTACTGCAGACGGAAAAGATATCTTAGGCAAAGATTTTGGCGTTGGTTTATGCTCCGTGATAGGAATTAATGCAGATTTTGAGGATTCTATGTCAAGAATTTCTAAAACTGGCGCTACTTTTGTGGAGCTGAATAACTTCATGGGTGGAGGTATGCTGGGATTGACTCCAGAACAGACCAAAGCTGTTGCGGACAAATATGGACTTCGTATTCTGTCGGATGTGACCATGGCCAGTGTGATTGAGGATAAGAAAGAGTATCTGGACCGTTGGGAAAAGATTTTCCGGGAAGATGCTGTACTGGGTGTGAAATATGTTTCCATGACTGCAAATCTGTTTTGGGGGGACAGGAAAAATGTCTTGAAATGCTGTAAAGTCTTGAACAAGTTGGGGGCTATGGCTAAAAAATATGACATTCAGTTTCTGTACCACATGCATAATATCGAATTCAATCCTGTAGCAGACAGCAGAAATAAGGACGAGCAGATTATTGATGTAGTGATGAAACATACAGATCCAGAACTTGTCAAGTTCCAGGGTGATGTATTCTGGATTCAGATGGGGGGACGTGATGCTGCAACTTTCTTGAAAGAGCATGGCGACAGGATACCTATGTTGCACATCAAGGATTTCTACTTTGTCGGTGAAGGTGATTATATGGATTATAAATCAGTCTTTCAGACTTTTTATGGCTTAGGCCATACTGATTGGGTGTTGGAGATGGAGGATCCTATGACACGGGAACAGATGTACCAGAAGGCAAAAGGACATGATGAGATGAGCCAGGCAAAAGAAAAGCCACGGTTGCTCTTCTCACAGCCCGGCAAGCGTAATGTGCAGCAGAATCACCACATTCAGTCCCTGCCACAAGTGGATGAGAACCGGTTGAAAGCACAGAACCAATCACGTCTGAAGGCATTGAGAGACATAGAGAAAAATGTTCAGGTCTTGCGAGATATGCCATTTATTCCTGTTGTAAGTATGGAAAGATGATGATAGGAGATATGAATATGAATGATAAGAAGATATTGTCAGTTATAGCTTTGGCGTTGATTTTATTCGTTAATGCTTCTGCTCAGAATCCCATTTCCCCAATGGGGGTTTACATCGCTGACCCATCTGCAAAGGTAAGCTCAGATGGACGGTTGTACATCTATGGATCATTGGATAAAGTTAAGGATGTCTACTGTTCCAAGGATTATCATGTTTTGGCATCAACCAATTTGAGAGAATGGGAACTATATCGGAATTCATTCTCCTGGAAAACGGATCTATATGCCCCAGATGCAGTAGAGAAAGATGGAAAGTACTATCTCTATTATGATGTACCTTCTGGTGATGAATATGTGGCAACAAGCACATCACCAATGGGGCCGTTTACTGGTGGAGAACTCATAGACGGTCCTAAGCAGATTGATCCGAATGTGTTCATTGATGATGATGGTCAAGCCTATTATTTCTGGGGACAATTCTCAGGAAAAGGCGCTAAACTGAATCCTGACATGAAATCTATAGACAAGACTTCTATTGTCCGTGGTTTGGTAGATGAGGCCAATCATCATTTCCATGAGGGGCGCTATGTGGTTAAAAGAGGTGATTGGTACTATTATACTTTTGCCGATATCAGCAGGAGAAACAGACCAACTTGTATTGGTTATGCCATGAGCAAGAATCCTCTTGGACCTTACGAATATAAAGGGGTCATAGTGGATAATTATGGATGTGATCCGGAAAGTTGGAATAATCATGGCTCAATCGTTGAGTATAATGGACAGTGGTATGTGTTATATCATCGCTCTACGCACGGAAGCAGAACCTTGCGAAAGGCATGTATAGAACCTATTTCATTCCGTGAAGATGGAACTATTATAGAAGCAGAGATGACCACTCAAGGAGCTGCAGGCCCATTAAGTGCCTTTGCCAGACTTGATGCAGCCAGAGTATGCTTGAGAAGCGGACATTGCAGAGTCAGGCTGATGGAGGGTGTTACTGACAGAGAAGAACTGGGAGGTATCCATTCTGGCGATGTTGCAGCGTACAAGTATCTGGATTTTGGTGAATCTGGAGCAAAAAATATCAGTATCAGAGTCAAATCTCATTTAGGTGGTACAGTTTTTGTTCGTACAGATCAAAAAGATGGCAAGGTTATAGCCAAGGTTAAGGTACCTGCACATACCGACTGGAAAACACTAAAGGCAAAAGTTGCAAGTCGCGATACGAAGGGTGTCCATGCTATATGGTTTACTTTTGAAGGGAAAGCAGATCCCCAGGATGCTATTAGGGAAGCCGAGGCACGTAAGAAAGATTCGGAGCACCAAGATTTCAGCGGTTATGCCAAGATGCTGGAGTGGCGTGAAGTGGGTGGAGAAATGCCTGCAGAATTTGCAAATATGATGAATCCTCCTAAAAAAGCTGAGTCTGCATCAGAAAATGCTCCGAAGAAAGAAGAAAAAATGCATGTTGAGCAAACTGATGATTATGAGTTGATGCAGATGGATTGGTTTCAATTTGAGCTATGACAAAAGAATACTGATTAAAAATAGATACCATGGAAAGAAGAACATTTATCAAGAACTTGGGATTAGCGGGCGCTGCCCTGATTATTCCAGACAAGCTCATGGGTGTGGCTTTGGCTCACTCTAACGATGCTGTAGAAGAGATTGAAGGCATGAATCTGGTGACCCAGTTCCAGCCTACTTATAAGGAGAAGGAAGTGATCAAGAATGATGACGTGGTGATTCGTCAGATTGATGAGAATACATGGGAGGGAAATGGACACATGATGGCAAATGAGTCTATCTATCTGATTAAAGGAGCCAAGAGTGCCATCTTGCTGGATGCAGGAACCCATATCCCTGGCTTGAAGAAGATTGTAGAGGATATTGTAAAGATGCCAGTTACGCTGATTGCTACTCACGTACATCCAGACCATACGGGTGATGCTATCAATGACTGGGCTGAAATTTGGATCAATGCTGCCGATGAGGTGAATGCTCCTATGTTCATGAAGGGCTATCCAGGAAAAAAACTGTATCTGACCGACGGTCAGATTTTTGATTTGGGAGGTCGTCAGATTGAGGTTATCTTCACTCCTGGTCATACGCCAGGTTCTTGTGCTTTTTTGGATAAGGACAAGAAATATGGTTTTAGCGGTGACTCTTTTGGCTCAGGAAACTTGTTGATCACTACTAATCTCACCACACAGATTACCACTTGCGAGAAGATGACCTATTTCCTGGAGAAATACGGAATAGAGAAGATGTATCCTGGTCATTACATGGGCTTGAACATGGAGACTCCAAAGCGTGTGAGCGATATCGGTGAACTCTGCCTGCAGCTTCGTGCCGGTCAGGTAAAGGGTGAGGCACAGGAAGGTGGTATGCTGAAGAATGTATACAGTTCTCGTGGTGTTCGCCTGAATTATAATGATGAAGGTGTAAGATAAACTATGAAAAAGGCGTTTTTTGCAGTTACATTGGGACTTTTCTCCCTGACAGCCAATGCTCAGTTCCCGGGAATGCCAAAAGGTCCAAGAACAGCCGTTTTGGTAGATAACGATCTCTGTGGCGATGGCGATGGCTTGTTCCATCTGGTGCACCAATTGCTCTGCACCAGCAGCGATGTGCGTGGTATTGTAGGTGCCCATGTGGGGACTCAGCAGTCGTGGAACCAGAGTCAGAATGAAGCCATGAAGAATAATGCAGAGATTTCTGTTTCCAGAGCTAAGGAAATTGTAGAGTTATGTGGCAAGAGTGGGCAGATTGCCATTCAGCCTGGTGCTCCTACACCGATGACCGATGCCAAGACTCCTGTGGTTTCTGAAGGTGCCAAGCTGATTGTTGCCGAAGCCAAGAAAGCAACTCCAGAGAAACCGCTGTACCTGCTTTTCGGTGGCCCATTAACCGATATTGCATCAGCATGGCTCATGGATCCAAGTATTTCCAAGAATGTGATTCTGCTTTGGATTGGTGGCCAAGAATACAGCTTCGGACACCCATTCCCACCAGAGCATAATGTAGGAAGAAACTTGGTGGAATACAACCTTCGTCTGGATGTAAATGCTGCTAAAACTGTCTTCAACGAATCAGATTTGACCATCTGGCAGATTCCAAGAGATGTCTATCGCCAGTGCCTCTACAGTATGGCAGAGATGGAAGACAAGATTGCTCCTTTGGGTAAGATTGGTGAATACTTGACCAGTAAGTTGGGCGGCTTTGCAAAAATGGCTGATACCTATGTATTAGGCGATAGCCCCCTGTGCCTGATTAGTACATTAACCACCACATTCGAACCAGGAGCTGCAGGATGTTTCTATGAAGTAACTCCTGCACCTACCATTACTGACGAAGGCCTGTACGATTTCAGCAAGAAAGGTCGTGACATCATCGTCTATACCAAAGTGGACACCCGACTTCTCTTCGGAGACATGGAATCACGGTTCCGTATCGCGTCCAAGAAATAGAAACACACTATAGTGAAAAGAAAAAGGCTGCCTAAGGGTAGCCTTTTTTATTATCCTTCAAAGATGACAAGAGCCAATAATATTTACTATTCGAAAATAATATATATATCTTATTCAATCAGTTGCGTTTTATTTATATTACTAATAGACATTACTACACCTTGTATATAAATTATATTATAGATAATTTTGCAACATAGTTGAAAACAGAATAAAAAAGGGAAAAAGATGAAAAAAATCTACGCATTAGCATTATGCAGCATGCTGGCTTTACAAGCCTCAGCACAGATGACACACACCACTGTGGCTCAAGGTGAGGTGGAAGGTGTCGCAGAACAAGGTATGGGTCACTTTAAAGGAATTCCATTTGCTCAGCCTCCAGTAGGCGACTTACGCTGGAAGGCTCCAGTCCCTGCTGCAAAATGGGAAGGTGTGTATCAGGCAAATGAGTTCAAGGCTAAGCCTTATCAGCAGACTCAGGGCCCAGCTCGTCCGGGGCAGCCAGGTGTCAGTGAAGACTGTCTCTACCTCAATGTGTTGACTCCTGCAAAGAGCAAGACAGAGAAGTTGCCAGTATTGGTGTGGATTCATGGTGGTGGTTTCTCCACCGGTGCTTCCTGGGAACAGAATGGTATCAACTATGCCAAGGCTGGTATTGTCTATTGTGCCATTACCTATCGAACCAATGTGTTCGGTTTCCTTTCAACTCCAGCCCTCAGTGCTGAGAGTCAGAAAGAGAACGGACGTGCCATTAGTGGAAACTATGGTTTGATGGACCAGATTCTGGCCTTGAAATGGGTAAAGGAGAATATTGCTGCGTTTGGCGGTGATCCAGAGAAGGTGACCATCATGGGTGAGAGTGCGGGTGCTATCTCTGTGGCTATGCTCTGCCAGAGTCCGCTGGCTAAGGGCTTGTTCCGTGGTGCTATCAGCGAAAGTGGTGGTAACATGGTGCCAGTTTCCGATACCCGAATTGACAACAATTCAGTTCGTAATGTAAAAGGTAGCGAGGCATACGGTCAGGCCATGCTGGACCGACTGGGTTACGGTAAGAAGAAACTGAAGGACTTGAGAAAGCTAGACCCAGAGGCATTGATGGGTGACTCTGCTGCTTTCAGTGCCGGTGGCGCGCTCTGGCCTTGTTATGATGACTATGTACTCTCTACCGATGCCTATAAGCAGTATGAGGCAGGTAACTATAATGACGTGAATGTCATGATTGGTACCAACTCTGACGAAGGTTCCATGTTTACCGGTTTCTTGGGTGGTTACACTCCTGCACAGTATGAGTATGAGATTAAGAGCTCTTTCCCAGATGCGGAGTGGCAAAAGAAATTCCGTGCCATGTATCCAGGCTCTACTAACCAGGAAGCATTCGATGCACATGCTGATATCTTCCGTGAGGCTGCTTTTGCCTGGCCTACCTATGCGTGGGGTAACTTGCAGAGTGCTCGTACCGAAGAAGGCAAGGGTCAAGGAAAAGTTTATATGTTCTTCTTTGACCAGGCTAAAGTCAATATGTTCCGCCGTGGTCAGCAAACCGACCGTAAGTTCTTGACCATGCATGCCGGTGAGTTAGGATATACATTCGGTATGACTGGCGGTTTCGGCTTTGGTGGTCCAAGAGGCGGACAGCCTGATCCACGTGAGGAAGGTCTTACCCGCATGGTATTCCAGTATTGGGTGAACTTCATCAAGAATGGTGATCCTAATATCTGTAGCGACGGGGCTAACCAGCTTCCTGCCTGGACTCCATATAAGAAGGGTACAGAGAGTGTGATGTATTTCCGTGACGGTGGCCATCTGGCTCCAGTTCAGAACCAGAAGCAGCTGGATCTGTGGGAGGAATACTTTAAAGCAATGCGAAAATGAAAAATAAATACACGAATATGAAAAAGAGCATTATTTCTCTAATTCTGGGTTTTACCAGTACAATAATTTATGCCCAGCCTATGATGCGTCCTCAAGGACCAGAAAACGAATTCTCTGCTATTGAGGGAACAACTGCTTTCAGTTTTAACCTTCCCCGACAGCATGACATGAAGGCTCGTGCAGGACAAGGACCAGCTTTCTATGTCTTTCCTGATCAGAAAATGGATGAGAAGAGCGGGAAGAAATATGTGGAAACCTTAGGCTTGGTAGACCTGGCAAAGAATTACGGTGGTGGCATCGTGCTAGTGAATCCTACAGGGGATAAGTGGGCGGCTGCCGACGTGAAAGCATTCCATGACCTGTTGAATAAGCGTGGACCTGCCACCAATGTGAAGGTGTTGGGTTTTGGCAAGGGAGCAACATTCGTAAACCAGCAATTGGCCGCTGATGACATGACGGGTGTGATTGCAGGTCTTGTAGCCATAAATGGTGCTGCAGGAAAGACTTGTGCCCAGCCTGTTCCTGCGTATATTGCCGGAAAGGGTGCCGCTATTGCGGCTAAGCCTTATCAGAAAGTGAATGCTGCAGCTACTCCAGATCCATTATTGCAAGTGGTGGTCAATCCAAATGCCAAAGCCACAGAAGCAGAACTGGTTGCTGAGGCATGGGATAAGGTGCTGAGTGCCAACTACCGTTACAACAACCTTCACCGCACGTTCTATATGACACGCGGTATAGATAATCCAGAAGGAATCAAGAACTATGAGCTTGTTTCTTTCCCTATGTTTGATAAGTTGGGAATTCAGCGCAATATGGTAGAGTTCCCTATCGTGGATATGAACCGAGCTGGTGCTACTGCGGAGAATGCCCCTAAGTATCTCTGGTATGAATTTATTCCAGAGAAGGCACAGCATGCTCCTGCCAAGAGCGTTCCTTTGGTGGTGATTCTGCATGGTCATGGCAATGACCCTCGTACACAGAGTGAGACATCAGGCTTCGTAGAGTTGGCTGCAGAGGAGAACTTCATGGTTGTGGAGATGGAATGGCAAGGCAGTAACGGCTACATAGCCATGGGCTTAGACGGCATTGAAGGTGTCATTAATGTACTTCTCAAGAAATATCCTCAGCTGGATGCCTCACGCATCTATTGCGAAGGCCTTTCTGCCGGTGCTATGACCAGCAATATGTTAGGTGTGCGGAAGTCGCATCTGTTTGCTGCAGTAGCCGGTCATTCCGGTGGCATCTTCTCTGGAGATGGTACTGGCTATTATGGATATGGTGAAGAACCTATCATGGATGAGGCTAAGCAGAAGCGTGGTTTTGTGGAAGTTGGCTACTGTAATGTGTTTGGTACCGACGATGATACCATCCGTTTCTTTGATGAAACCAATTGGAAAGGTAATCCATACTTAAATGTTTGGCGTGTTTACCAAACCATTAACGGCATGGATGTTGTTGGTGATCTGGACTTCAGCAAGAATAAGACCTATGGCTTTACCTTGCAGGACCGTCAGCAAATTCACACTGGGAAGAGTGAGGATATTACTATTGAATATGGTCAGCTCTATAAGGGAGAGAAGCCACTCATCCGCCTGATGGCTATTAATGATTATGGACATTGGAATTTCAAGCCAGCCGCTCGTCTGATTTGGGATTTCTGGCGCCATTTTTCTCGTGATACAGAAACAAAGAAGCTCATTTACACAAAATAAGACAAATATAGTATGAAAAGTAAGTTGTGGCTATTGAGTGCCGGCTTTATCATTGCAGCTTGTCAGTCGGGTGGCATTGATAATGCTGCTACGCAGAAAACCTTGGCTGAGCTGCAGGAGAATTTCCAGAATCCTCCGCAGTATGCACGTACGCAGGTATGGTGGCATTGGATGAACGGAAACATTACCAAGGATGGCATTCAGAAGGACTTGGCGTGGATGAAGCGTATCGGTTTGGGTGGTTTCCACCATTTTGATGCGGCTTTAGGAACTCCTACGATTGTGGATCAGCGTTTGATCTATATGCACGATGACTGGAAAGATGCTTTTGCATATGCTACTCAGCAGGCAGACTCTTTAGGCTTGGAGATGACCGTGGCTTCTGCACCGGGATGGAGTGCTACGGGTGGTCCTTGGGTAGAGCCTAAGGATGCCATGAAGAAACTGGTCTGGAAGGAGTCTCTAGTGAAAGGTGGCGCAGAAGTTCAGTTGACTTTACCAGCTCCATTCACCACTACCGGTGCGTTTCAGAATGCAGCGCCGGAAGGACGAGGAGAGGCTAATACCCAGGAGTATTATGAGGATATTGCCGTCATAGCGTTGAAGCTGACCGATGCGGATCAGACCTTGGAGCAGTTGGGTGCTAAGGTTACAGCCAGCGGAACTGCCGCAAATCTGGCTGACTTGACGGATGGTGATTTGTTGAATGGTCCAACCTTGCCAATAGGCGGTCTGGGTTATTCCTGGATTCAGTATGAGTTCCCACAGGATGTAACTGTACGCAGTATGGCTATAGCTGCAGGTTCTAATGGAGGAATGGTATTGGAATCAAGTAATGACGGAAAGGATTTTAAGGAAGTTTGTCCGGTACGCGCTGGTCGTACGGTTCAAACCACCCTTTCTGTTCCTGCTACTACTGCTAAGTTCTTCCGTTTGAAAGTAAATAACCCTCGCATGGGTGGTGGCGGTATGTTTGGATTCGGCGGACCAGCTCCTGCACCTAAGGGCTGTACAGTGAATGAATTCAATCTGTTTGCTACTTCACGTGTTAATAATGCAGAGGTGAAAGCAGGTTTCAATGCCGGAGGTCACTATGCTGCCATGAGCACCCCTGCCAGTCAGGGTGAGCAGTTTGCTCAGACTGCTGACGTGATAGATGTGACTGGTCAGGTCAAGGATGGTGTCCTTACCTGGAAAGCTCCAGCAGGAAATTGGAGAATCTATCGCTTTGGCTTCTCTCTGACTGGTAAGATGAACCATCCTGCTCCAGCAGAGGCAACAGGCTTAGAGGTAGATAAGCTGGATCCTATAGCCTTTGGCAATTACTTGCGTACCTACTTGAATATGTACAAGGATGCATCAAAGGGCTTGATAGGCCAGAAGGGTATTCTGTACATCCTGACCGATAGTTATGAAGCTGAGCATGAGAACTGGACTCCTGCCATGTTCCAGGAATTCCAGACCCGACGTGGTTATGATCTTCACCAGTGGATGCCTGTTTTGACAGGTGCTATCGTAGGTAGTCCTGAGCAGAGTGATGCATTCCTTCGCGACTGGCGTGCTACCATTGGTGAACTGATAGCCAGCAACTATACCTTGATCTCTACCATTGCCCGTGAAGAGTTTGGCATGAAAGGCCGCTATTCAGAGGCTCATGAGGCCGGACGAGTCTATACGGTAGATGGTATGGATGTGAAGGAAACTGCCGAGATTCCTATGTCGGCTATGTGGTGTTGTGCTCCATGGCTGGGTAAGGATGAGCAGGGACAGACTGAAGTCACAGTCTATAAGGCTGACGATAAAGAGTCTGGTTCTGTGGCACACTTGTTTGGTCAGAACATAGCAGCAGCAGAGTCCATGACGGCTTGGGGAGAAAACTATTACGGCTACACTCCAGAAATCTTGAAGACTACAGCAGATATTGAGTTGGCCGAAGGTATTAACCGCTTTGTCATTCACGAAAGTGCACATCAGCCAAGCGATGCTCATGTTCCGGGCTTGAGCCTGGGTGGTATTGGCCAGTGGTTCAATCGTCATGATACATGGGCTGAGCAGGCTAAGGCATGGGTGGATTATATGGCACGCAGCTGTTATATGCTCATGCAGGGTAAGAACCTGGCCGATGTATTAGTTTACTATGGTGAGGATTCCAACATCTGCAGTGAATATGGTAGCGCACCAGCAGCAGTTCCTGCAGGCTATCAGTTCGACTATTGCAACCCTACGGTTATCAAGAAGATTCTTCAGGTTAAGAATGGTAACATTGTTTCTACTGCAAGTGGTACTCAGTATAGACTGCTGTGGCTGGATAAGAACGTAGAATATATGTCGCTTGATGTATTGAAGAAGATTGCTGAGCTTGCTAAGGCTGGTGCATGGATTGGTGGTGAAAAACCACAGCACCCATTGAGCCTGACCGATTCTCAGGAAGAGTTTGACAAGCTGGTAGCAGAAATCTGGGACAGCAACTTGCCAAACGTAACTACGGGTGCTGCCATGGATGAGGTACTGAAGAATGCCGGTGTACAGCCTGATATCCAGACAGAAGATGGCGTCAAGTTCTTGCACCGTACATTGGATCATGCAGAAATCTATTGGATTAACCGTCCGGTACAAGAGGCAAAGACCATTCAGGTATCATTCCGTCAGGCCGGTCGTGTTCCACAGGTATGGCATCCTGAAACGGGTAAGATTGAAGAAGTTTCTTATAAGATTGAAGGCGAACGTACTACGGTTACCTTGGAATTAGCACCAAACGATGCCGTTTTTGTTGTCTTCGGTGTACAGGCAGAGCAGATGGAAGTTACCCTTCCTGCAAAGGTAGAGAACACCTTGCTAACCGTAGAGACTCCTTGGACTGTGAAATTCCAGGAAAAGCGTGGTGCTCCTGCTGAGGCTTCTTTTGAGAAACTTGCCTCTTATACAGAGTCTGCTGAGTTTGGTATCAAGTACTTCTCAGGAACTGCATCTTATCTGAACACCCTTAAGGTGGGCAAATTAGAAGGCCGTGCAATCTTAGATTTAGGTGAGGTAAAGGATTTGGCAGAAGTCATAGTCAATGGCAAGTCGGCTGGTATTATCTGGAAGGCTCCTTTCCGTGTGGATATCACCGAATTGTTGCAAGAAGGAGACAATCAGTTGGAGGTTCAGGTAACCAATACATGGGTAAACCGTCTCATTGGTGATGAACAGCCAAACTGCCCAGAAAAGATTACCTTTACTGATTCTCATTATTATAATGCTGACAGTCCATTGAAACCTGCCGGTTTAATGGGCCCAGTACAGTTGATTGAAGTAAAATAATTCATGTTATTGTCATTCTGAGCGTAAGCGAAGAATCTCGTCCAACAATAGTAGGAGTAACTTTCTGGATTGGACGAGAACCTTCGGTACCTTCAGGATGACAGAGAAAAATAAGTAAAATCATTGTCATGAAAATTCACAAAATAGCCTTGTGCGCTTTATTATTGGCTGCTCAGCTTCCTGTTCATGCCCAGTGGGGAATGCCTATAGGCCGAATGCTGGAACAGGCTCAACAGCGTGCTAGCTTCAATATGCAGAAAGAGCAGTGGAGTGCTGCATGGATTGAAGTGCCAGGCACCAAGTCTGAGGACTATGGTGTCTATTATTTCCGTAAGGATATCAATCTGACTACAGTTCCTGCTGCATTTAAAATCTATGTTTCTGCAGACCAACGTTATAAACTGTATATCAATGGAACATTGGCTTCATTAGGCCCAGCACGTAATGATTCCAAGCACTGGAACTATGAGACACTGGATGTTGCTAATCTGTTGAAGCCTGGTAAGAACGTAGTGGCTGCACAGGTATGGAGCGAAGGTCGTTTCAAACCCGTTCCAAATGCAACCATTCAGACAGGTTTCATCCTTATGGGTGAAGGCGAAGCAAAGGTGCTGAATACCGATGGCTCCTGGAAGTGTATACAAGACCCTTCTTACACCCCAATCCGTCAGTCTGTTCCAGGTTATTATGCCTTGGGGGCTGGTGAGGAAATTGACATGGCTAAGAAAATTGGCAACTGGAAAGATGCTGATGCAGATCTGAGTGATTGGAAGAATGCTAACCCATACGCCATAGGTGCTCCACACGATGACTCCAGTGGCACTGGTGTCTATTCTGGTCACCCAATGGTAGCTTCTACCTTACCTCAGGTAGAGCGTTTTGAGAAACGCCTGGTTACCGTTCGTAAAGATGGGGGAATCAAGATGCCTAAAGGCTGGCCTGCCCAGAATGCTACTGTAACCATTCCTGCAGGAAAGACGGTAGATATCTTGCTGGATCAGGAAGAGTTGACCAACGGTTTCTTCCATATGCTTTTCTCTAAGGGTACTGGTGCAGAGATTACTGTTCAGTATTCTGAGGCACTTTATCAGCCTGCTCCAGAGGGACAGCCTGGTCAGCGCATGCAAGATCCTGGTAAGGGGAATCGTAATGAAGTAGAAGGTAAGGTTTTCCGTGGCCGTACGGATAAGATTACCTCTAGCGGTGCCGCTAATCAGGAATTTACCACATTGGATTGGAGAACTTTCCGTTATCTAGGTCTTCACATTGAGACTAAGAATGAAGCGCTGGAGATTAACGATTTAGGTAGTACTTTCGTGGGGTTCCCATTCGAGTTGAAAGCTCATATTGATACCGACAATCAGGAAATCCAGAAGATGCTGGAGATTGGTTGGCGTACTGCCCGTCTGTGTGCCATAGAGACTTACACCGACTGTCCTTTCTACGAGCAGTTACAGTATCTGGGTGATACACGCATCCAGGCCTTGGTGTCTCTCTTCAATGCCGGTGACGACCGTTTGGTAAAGAACTATATCCGTCAGGCAGATATGAGCCGTAATGCCGAGGGTATCACTATGGGACGTGCTCCATCAGAGCTTCCACAGTACATTACCCCATACGCATTGCATTATATCTATGCCTTGCACGACTATATGATGTATGCCGCAGACCAGGATTTCATCTTTGACATGGTTCCAGGAGCAGAGCAGATTCTGCAGTATTTCGGTCGCTATACCCTGGCTGATGGACGTGTAAGCGGCTTGCCTGGTTGGAACTTTACCGACTGGTGCTATAACCCGGGATGGCAGATGGGTGTTCCTCAGCCTGCTAAGGATGGAGCTACCAGCACCATGGACTTGCAATTGTTGCTAGCATACCAGATGCTGGGTGATATGGAGACCAAGCAAGGCAATGCATTCATGGCCAAGAAGTATGCCGACAAGGCTGCACAGCTTGCTGCTGCCATCCAGAAGAACTATTGGGTTCCAGAGAAGGGCTTGTATGCACTGAACACCGATAAGAAACAGTATGCACAGCATTCACAGGCTTTGGCTATTCTTTGTGATCTGGTTAAGGGTGCCGATGCCAAGGCTTTGGCAGAGAAAATGATGAGCGACAAGTCGCTGGACTATTGTACCGTTTACTTCAAGTTCTACCTGCATATGGCAGCTGCCAAGGCAGGATTAGGCGACCAGTATATGGACTGGCTGGATATCTGGCGTGAGAACATCAGCATGGGACTGACCACTTGGGGAGAAACCAGTGATGTAAACTCTACCCGTTCCGACTGTCATGCATGGGGTGCTAGTCCTAACATTGAGTTCTATCGTATCCTGTTAGGTATTGATTCTGCAGCACCAGCATTCAAGCAAGTTAAGATTGAACCAAAACTGGGTGGTATCAAGAAGATTGGCGGAACCATGCCTCATCCACAAGGTGCCATTTCTGTTGCCTACGAATACAAGAAGGAAGGCAAGGGAAAGAAGGCTCCAGAATACTTCAGCGCAGAGATTGAATTACCAGCACAGGTATCTGGTACTTTTGTCTGGGAAGGCAAGACCTACCCACTGCACGGAGGTAAGAATATGATTGACGTAAAATGAAACCGAATAAAAACCTTTAAAAACACAATTATGAAAGACTTACAGATGTACATCAACGGCAAGTTCGTTGAGAGCCGCTCAGGCAAATGGATTGATGTATTGAACCCAAGTACTGAAGAGGTAATCACTCGTCAGCCAGAAGGTACAATTGAAGATGTAGAAGAAGCGCTGGATGCAGCAAAGGCTGCTCAGAAAGAGTGGGCTAAGGTTCCTGCTTGTGAGCGTGCTGCTTATCTGAAAAAGTTTGCTGCAGGTATCCGTGCTCGTCAGGAAGAGTTCATCGAGATTATCATGCGTGAGCAGGGTAAGACTCGCAGTTGGGCTACCACAGAGGTTGTCTGCACTGCAGAGTACTTTGATTATATGGCAAGCTTTGCACGTCATATTGAAGGAGAAATCATTCAGAGCGACAATCGCGGAGAGACCATCTTGTTGAGCAAGAAGCCTATTGGTGTGGTTGCTGGTATCTTGCCATGGAACTTCCCATTCTTCTTGATTGCACGTAAGGCAGGTGCAGCTCTTATTGCAGGTTGCTCTATCGTGATCAAGCCAGCACAGCTCACTCCTGAAAACTGTACTGAGTTTGCCAAGGTTGTTCATGAGGCAGGTCTCCCAGCAGGTTTGTTCAACGTGGTTACCGGTAAGGGTAGTGTCATTGGAAATGCTTTGGCAGGTAGTCCAAAGATTGACATTGTATCTGTTACAGGTTCCGTGGGTGCTGGTGAGAGCATCATGAAGGCTGCTGCAAATAATATCACTAAGGTTTCTCTTGAACTTGGTGGTAAGGCTCCAGTCATTGTATTCCCAGATGCAGATTTGGATTTGGCTGCTCAGGCCATCCTGGATAGCCGCATTGGTAATAACGGTCAGATTTGTAACAATGCCGAGCGTCTGTATATACATAAGTCTGTAAAGGCAGAACTGACAGCTAAGTTGCTGGAGAAGTTCCAGGCTGTCAAGGTGGGTGATCCATTCTCTGCCGAGGATGTGGATATGGGCCCATTGGTAGAACAGCGTGCATTGGAGAGTGTTGAAGCTAAGGTTGCCAATGCCATCAAGCAGGGTGCAAAGGTGCTTTGCGGTGGTCATCGTGTAGGCGAGAAGGGCTATTTCTATGCTGCAACTCTGTTGGACAACTGTACCCAGGATATGGATATCATCCACGAGGAGACCTTTGGTCCTGTACTTCCTATCGTAGAGTGGGAGGACGAAGATCAGGTATTGGCATGGGCTAATGATTGCGAATATGGTCTGGCTTCTTCTATTTTTACCAATGATATCAACACTGCTGCTCGTTTCTGCCGTGAATTAGAGTTTGGTGAGACTTATGTAAACCGCTTCCACTTTGAGGCAATCCAGGGCTTCCACGCAGGTGTGAAGAAGAGTGGTATTGGTGGTGCCGATGGTAAGCACGGTGTAGAGGAGTATCTTTCTACTCACGTTACTTATTTGCAGACCCCCCCCTTTCTCTATTAAATACTATGGATGAAAAATACCCTATTTTAAATAGCCCTATACAGATAGGCCGTGTGGTTTTCCGTAACCGCATGTTCTCTGCTCCTATGGGCGCTACAGATATTACGGCTGATTGTGTACCCGGTCCACGTACACAAGGATTTTATGAACTTCGTGCTAAGGGTGGTGCAGCAGCAGTTACCGTAAGTGAACTTGTGGTGCATCCAGAAACAGATGCCAGCCACATGCTTCACTTGAATTTGGAGACCGTTGGCTGTTTAGCAGCTCATACTTTTGTGGCCGATGCCATTCGTCGCCACGGAGCTGTTCCTAGCATTGAATTCTCTCATTCCGGCCAATATGCTGGAACCTATCTCGTAGACAAGAATAAGAAGTCGTCCCTGAATCAATGGGGACCTTGCGATAATATAAGACCCGATGGAAAGCCTGTCAAGGGACTTTCTAAAGAACAGATTGCCGACATTGTAAAAGCATATGGTGAGACTGCTGTATTGGCGAAACGTGCCGGATATGAAATGATCATGGTGCATTGTGGTCATGGCTGGCTCATCAACCAGTTCCTTTCTCCATATTTCAATCATCGTGAGGATGAATATGGAGGTTCCTTGGAGAACCGCTGCCGATTTGCCCGTGAGGTGCTTACTGCAGTCCGTCAGGCTGTAGGTCCAGGCTTCCCTATCGAGATGCGAATGAGTGGTAGTGAATTATTTGAAGGTGGCTATACACTGGAAGACGGTGTGAAGATAGCTCAGGCATTGGAAGATTTGGTAGATTTGATTCATGTTTCTGCCGGCTCTTATCAGTTTGGATTCTTCACCACACATTTGCCTATGTTTGCTGAGCACGGTGCCAATGTTTATCTGGCAGCAGAGATTAAGAAACATGTTTCCAAGCCTGTTGCTACCATTGGTGCTATCAATGATCCTGCCCAGATGGAGCAGATTCTTCAGGAAGGAAAGGCCGATGTCATTTATATGGCGCGTGAACTTCTGGCAGATCCTTTCTTGCCTAATAAGGTGGCTTCTCATCAAGAAGACAAGATTGTGAAGTGCTTGCGATGCTATACTTGTATGGCAGAGCGTCCTACAACGGGTACTCGCCGTTGTGCTGTTAATCCTTTGATTGGACGTGAGATAGAAGGCATGGAAGTAACTCCTGCATACCAGAAAAAGAAGGTCTTGATTGCTGGTGCCGGTGTGGCAGGTTTGGAGGCAGCTATTACTGCAGCCAAAAGAGGGCATCAGGTTATCTTGTGTGATAAATCAGACAAGGTAGGTGGTATCTTGAAATCAGAGCAGGCCATTCCGTTCAAGCACGAGATGTATGAACTGGGACTTTCTTTGGAGCGTCAGGCTCAAGCGCTGGGTGTAGAGTTCCGACTCAATACATTGGTCACTCCTGCCTATGTGGAATCTGTGGCTCCAGATGCGTTGATTCTGGCTTTAGGCTCAACACCTATCGTCCCTCCACTTCCGGGTATTGATGGAGAGAATGTGGTTGTGGTCAATAATTACTATCTGGAAAAGGAGAAGGTGGGCGATTCTGTCGTTGTATTAGGTGGTGGATTGGCTGGCTGTGAATGCGCTGTACATCTGGGCATGGAAGGCAAGCAAGTACACTTGGTAGAGATGCGCGATGTGTTGGCTCCTGATTGTAACATCCGTCATCGTCCTATTTTGATGCAGCAGATTGATAAGTACGTTACGGCTCATACGGGTTTTGCTGGTCTTAGGGTGACCGAAGAAGGCCTGGTTTGTAAGGATAAGGAAGGAAAGGAAGTTCTGGTTCCAGGAAAGACCATTGTGTGTGCAGTGGGTCAGCGTGCCAACCGTAAGGATGCCGAGTTGCTTCATCGTAGTGCTCCAATGGTACGTGAGATTGGCGATTGCATTCGTCCTGCAAATATCACCAAGGCTGTCTATGAAGGTTTCCATGCAGCCCTTGACATCTAAAGAAGTTCAACGCATAAATAGATAAAACGATATGAGTCTGGAAAAGAAACGTTGGGTGGTACTGATTGCCAGTTGCCTAATCAACCTTTGTATAGGTTCCATGTATGCTTGGAGTGTGTTTGCAGCTCCCTTGGCTGCTAAACTTACTGCCATTACAGGAACGGAATACACGGCTGCTCAATTGGCTATAGCGTTCACTATCTGTAACTCTGTGGGTCCTATCACCATGATTTCAGGTGGTTTCATCAACGACAAGCTTGGCCCTAAGTGGGTTATCCTTACAGGAGGTGTCATGTTTGGCATTGGTATGATACTGACGGGTATGGTAGAAAGCCTTATGGACATTATTATCACCTATGGTTTGCTGGTTGGCTTAGGCTTGGGTATGGCATACGGCTGTACCATTAACAATACGGTGAAGTTCTTCCCAGATAAGCGAGGATTCGTGGGAGGAATTGCGACTGCCACTTACGGCTTGAGCTCTGTTATTATTCCACCTATAGCTAATGTCTTGAATAATAGTGTAGGTGTTAGTCAGAGTTTCATTATCCTGGGTGCTGTGTTCACGGCCGTTATTGTTGTTTGCACCTTTTTCATCATCAAGTGTCCAGCAGGTTATGTACCTGAAGGGTTTGTTGCTCCGGTGCAGCAGGCCAAGAAGGCAGGAGCCGTGAACAAGAACTGGAAGGAGATGCTCTCTGATCCTATCTTCTATATCATGATCATCATGATGACCTGTGGTGCCTTTAGTGGCATGATGATTATTTCACAGGCATCGCCTATGGCACAGGGTATGGCCGGTATGACCGTGACCATGGCCGCTACAGCCGTTTCCATTCTGGCCATGTTCAATGTAGGTGGAAGAATTCTGGCGGGAACATTATCCGACAAATTCGGTCGTGTAACTGTTTTGGCTGGTGCTTTTGTGTTGGAATTGATTGGCCTTGGACTCTTGCTGAACATTGGCCAGGGCGATACCGTTCTATTCTTAGCCGGAACATCGGTAGTAGGAATTTGTTTTGGTGCACTCATGGGAGTATATCCTGGATTTACTGCCGATCAGTTTGGCACCAAGCACAACAGTGTAAATTATGGTATCATGTTCATTGGTTTTGCGGTGGCGGGCTATTGTGGCCCAACCACTGCAGGTAAGATTTTAGCTGCGACAGGAAGCTATTCTACAGCCTTCATGGTTGCCATTGGACTGGCTATTGCAGGAATCCTTCTGACATTCGTTTACCGTTATATTGCTAAGAAATAAACTCATCTGCAGTCGGAGATTGCTGATGAAAACGAAGCTGTTGTCACTGATAAGAAAAAGATTCCCCATTTTGTGTTGTATAAAAATGAAAAATGCCTGGAAAGCGATTGCTTCCAGGCATTTTTTGTAATAAATACGACCAAAAGGACACAATTGTAGGGAAATAAAAAGAAGCTATGGGATAGGTTTGTTGTTGAAATAAAGAAATTTCACTATTTTTGCACGCAATAATCATGTGAATAAGTAAAAGGAAAAGAAGATGAAAAAAATAATCATACTATCGGCTTTTCTCTTTAGCATGTTGCCGCTTTCTGCACAGCAGACCCTATCGCTGGATAGCTGTAGGGCCATGGCTCTACGGAACAACAAGCAGCTTAGTGTCTCTAAGCTGAAGCAGGAGGCAGCTCTTAATGTGCGAAAAGCCGCGCGTACGCATTATCTTCCAAAGGTGGATGCCTTGGGAGGATATGAGTATTTCAGTAAAGAGATTTCTTTGTTAAACAATGGCCTGAAATCGGACTTGTCTAACCTTGGAACCAATGCAGCTACATCTGTAGGCTCTAAGGTAGGTAATGTGCTGAAAGGATTGGCAGATGGTGGAATCATTTCACCTCAAACGGCTAAAGAGCTTGGGGCTGTCTTTGCAAAGCTGGTTGAACCTTTGGCAGGTGCTGCCGATGCTTTAGGCCAGGATGTTGTTGATGCTTTCCGCACCGATACCCGTAATATATGGGCTGGATCTATCATGGTAAGACAACCCCTTTATATGGGTGGTGCCATCAAGGCATCGAACCGTATGGCTGATATTGCCGAAGAGATGGCTGCAACAGAGTATGAAGGTTCCATCCAGGGAACTCTGGCTACCATCGATGAGAGCTATTGGCTGGTGGTATCCCTGAAAGAGAAGCAGAAATTGGCCAAGAGTTTCAGAGACTTGGTGCAGAAGCTGGACGATGATGTCCATAAGATGATTAAGGAAGGCATAGCTACTCGTGCCGATGGATTGAAAGTGGATGTCAAGGTGAATGAGGCTGATATGGCACTGACCATGGTTGACGATGGTTATGCACTGGCTAAGATGCTCTTGTGCCAGCTCATCGGCTTGCCATTGGATAGTGAGATAACACTGGCCGATGAGAATAACGAGTCCTTGTTGCTGAGTGAGAATACCCAGGCTTATGATGGCATTGAGCCTGCAGAGAATCGCAGTGAACTGAAATTGTTGCAGAGTGCCATAGATTTGAGCAAGGAAGGAACCAAACTGGTTCGCGCAGCCTATATGCCACATCTCTTCCTTACCGGTGGCTATATGATTTCTAATCCAAATGTATTCAATGGTTTCCAGAATAAGTTCTCAGGCGTGTGGAATGTGGGCGTTACATTGCAAGTACCACTCTGGAATTGGTTTGAGGGAGCTTATAGGGTAAGAGCCGGAAAGGTGGCAACTGCCATTGCTCAGATTGAGATGGCCGATGCAGAAGAAAAGATTAATCTTCAGGTTGCCCAGAGCCGTTTCAAGGTAGATGAAGCCAGCAAGCGATTGGAGATGAGCATCAAGAACCTGGCCAATGCGGAAGAGAACCTGCGTTGTGCCAATGTGGGTTTCCGCGAAGGTGTGATGGAGTCTACCGAGGTCATGGCTGCTCAGACCGCATGGCAAGCAGCTCAAGCCGCAAAGATAGATGCAGAAATTGATGTTAAACTGTCCCATGTGAACTTGAAGAAGGCATTGGGTATATTAAGATAAGGAGGATAGGATATGTCAGAAAAACAACAACATAATAACATACTGCTAGCCGTTTTAGGTCTGATAGCAGTCATTGTCATCGTAGGCCTTATAGGTTTCTTTACCTTAGGCAAGACCGAAGAGATTATCCAGGGTACAGTAGAGGTATCCGAGTTTAGAGTTAGCTGTAAGCTCCCAGGCAGAGTGAGCAAGATTCTGGTCGAGGAGGGACAGTTTGTACACGCTGGCGATACCCTGGCTATCCTGGAGATTCCAGAAGCAACTGCCCAGCAGAAGGTGGCCGAGGCTACTGAGGGTGCAGTGGCTGCCTTAAGCTCACTGGCCGACAGTGGAACCCGCAAGGAAATCATTGAGAGTGCCGAGAAGGTGCTGGATGCAGCTTTGGCTGCCAATGAGATTGCAGAAAAGACATTTAACCGTATCAATAATCTGTTCAATGAAGGTGTCATCAGTGCCCAGCGCCGTGATGAGGCTATGGCTGCTTTCAAAGCTACTCAGGCACAGGTAGAGGGTGCTCGTAGTCAGCTTCAGATGGCTAAGAACGGTGCACGCTCTCAAGAGAAAGAAGCTGCTCACAAGCAGGCTGAGGCTGCCAAGAGTGCAGTAGATGTAGTTACTTCATTGTTGAAGGAAACCGTCCAGATTGCTGCAGTGGACGGTGAGGTCGATGCCATCTATCCTAAGGAGGGAGAGCTGGTAGGCCTGGGTTCACCTATCATGAGCATCAGCATCATGAAGGACATGTGGGGTAGCTTCAATGTCCGCGAGGATCAGCTGAATGGCTTGAAGATTGGCGATACCTTCAAGGCATTCCTTCCTGCCTTTAACCAGGAGATTGAACTGAAGGTCACCCATATTAAGGATGAAGGATCCTTTGCGGTCTGGAAGGCTACCAAGACGAATGGTCAGTACGACGTGAAGACATTTGAGGTAAAGGCTAAGCCTACCCAGAAGTTCGATGGACTTCGCCCAGGTATGAGTCTCATTGTGAAGAAATAATGTTTAGGAAGCTGATAGACATAGCAGGCCGTGAATGCCGGTTGATGTACAGGAACACCATCTATCTGTTCTGCATGGTGCTTCTGCCTATCTTTGTGGTGGTTTTCTTCACCACGCTCCTGAGCGATGGCCAGCCGGTGAATCTGCCTATCGGTGTGGTAGATTTGGACAATACCACTACCACACGCTCGCTGCTGAGAAACCTGGATGGATTCCAGTCCACCCAGATAACGGCTCACTATACCTCTGTGAATGAGGCACGCACTGCCATGCAGCGTGGAGAAATCTATGCTTTTCTCTATATCCCGAAAGGAACCACTCAGGGCTTGATGTCATCAACACAGCCTAGGGTGTCTTTCTATTATAACGACGTGGTCATGCTGGCAGGTTCCACTACCATGAAGGACCTGAAGACCATCTGTACCTTAGGCTCTGCTGCGGTGGGAAAGACCAAGCTGGAGATGCTGGGAAAGACCGAGGATGAGATCATGACATTCCTCCAGCCAATAAAGGTAGACCTGCACATGTTGAATAACCCGTGGGCTAACTATAATGTGTACCTCAGTGCCAGCATTGTGCCAGGTATCCTCATGCTCTTCATCTTCTTGATTACGCCTTACTCTATAGGTACGGAACTGAAGTTCGGGCGTTCTAAGGAGTGGATGCAGATAGCAGGGAATAATCCGTTCATAGCCGTCCTGGGTAAGATGCTGCCGCAGACCCTTATCCATTTGCTGGTATTCTACGGCTTTGAGTTCTACATCTACCATATACTACAGTTCCCGCATCCGGGTGGAGTTTTGCCTATCATGCTGCTGGGACTGTTGGCTGTACTCTCTGCGCAATCTTTTGGTGTCTTCTGCTTCGGGCTGCTGCCATCATTGCGCATGTCCATGAGTGTATGCTCACTCTGGGCCGTACTCAGTATCAGTCTGGCTGGTGCCACTTACCCAGTGTTTGCCATGGATTCATTTATTCAGGGTGTAGCGTGGCTGTTCCCGCTGAGACATTATTATCAGTGTTATCAAGTTTGTATTTTCAATGGCTTTGGCTTGCATTACGCCTGGGTGCACTGGGTGTGCTTGATGTGCTTTATGTTCCTGCCGTTTTTTGTGCTCCGGAACATTCGCAGGGCTATGCTGGAATATGAATACATGCCTTAATTTGAACGATAGAACATGCATTTGACAAAGATATGGAATAGAATCAAGGAGGCCGTCAGAGATTTGGCATACATCTGGGCCGAGGAGATGAAGATGTGCATCAAGGATGAAGGTGTGCTCATCTTCTTCATCTTGGTGCCATTGGCTTATCCGTTGTTGTATTCTTGGATCTATAATAATGAGGTGGTGCGCGATGTGCCTGTAGCTGTGGTGGATTTGAGCCACTCTGCAGAGAGCAGGGAGTATATCCGTCTGTTCAATGCCAGTGCGGACACGCGTGTGGCCTACTACTGTAATAATATGGCCGAGGCTAAGGACCTGATGGGCCGGCAGAAGGTGAACGGTGTGCTGCATTTCCCAGCAGACTTTGCGCTGAAGCTGAACCGAGGGGAGCAGACATCGGTGGGTGTCTATTGTGACATGAGCCTGATGCTTACCTATAAAGCCATCTATATGACCTCCATGAATGTGGCCTCGGCTATAAATGCCGGCATCCAGATAGAGGGTTCCAGCATTACGGCTACCACGGAAAGAGATGAAGAGGTTACCACCAAACCGCTGGATTTTGAGGAGGTTCCAATCTTCAACTCTACAGAGGGATATGGAAATTCCATTTTGCCTGGCGTGCTGATTATCATTATCCAGCAGACCTTGCTGCTGGGTATTGGCTTGTCGGCAGGAACGGCTCGTGAGAAGAACAGGTACAAATCCCTGGTTTCATTGCGTACACATAAGAACGGACTTTTCCGCATCGTGGGCGGCAAGGCTCTGTGCTACCTCATGGTTTACAGTGTCATGACGGCTTATCTGGTCTTGCTGGTTCCTAAGTTCTTTGGATTCACCACCATAGCTTCGGGAAGCGACCTTATAGGATTGTTGTTCCCATTCTTGCTGGCGTGCATTTTCTTCGGCATGTTTGTCTCTTGCCTGATCCGCTATCGAGAGAATGTCATGCTCATCGTGGTGTTTACCTCTGTTCCTTTCCTGTTCCTGACAGGAATCTCCTGGCCTGTAGCTAGCATACCTGGCTTCTGGCAGGGCGTGAGCTGGCTGTTTCCTAGTACGTTTGGCGTAAGGGGTTTCCTGACCTTGAGCAGCATGGGAGGTGTCTTGGCCGACGTGAAGGTTCCTTATATTGCGTTGTGGATTCAGACGGCTGTGTATTTCCTGGCCACCTGTATTGTATATCAGGTGCAGATCAAGAGGGCTGCAGCGGATGGTGAAGATGGTATGGCAGCATGAAAGCAGACAAGAAGACAGAATTAGACCGGTTGCTTCTGAAAAGCGACTTGGAGTACGACGAGAGTCACTATGCGCGCTATCTGGATGCAAAGAAGATTACGGAGCACTATGGAGAATATGAGAACTCCATAGCAGTGCTCAGCAATCTCTCCCTGGATTGCAGCTATATCTATTATGGTAACGAGCACCGGTCAGAGGAAATGGAGAGCATCTGGGAGAGACAGCTGTTGGATCAGGTTCACCCCGACGATATTCTGGAGAAGCATGCCTGGGAACTCCGATTTGTGACTTTCATGGAATCCGTCCCAGAAGAGGAACGGCATTTCTATCACATGCAGCACATCTTGCGCATGAGACAGCCTTCTGGGGAATATGCCTATCTGCTCCATCGGGTGATGTACCTGGATTTTGATTCAAACGGAAATGTATTGCTGGCTTTATGCTTGTATAACCGTTTTGGAAGCAAGGTCAATCCGTATGTTGGCATCATAGATACCCGGACAGGAGAACCAGTGGAGCAGTTGGATGCTCAGATTTCAGACATGCTTTCCGGCAGAGAAAAGGAGGTACTCCAGATGATAGGCAACGGGCTGGCCAGCAAGATGATAGCCGAGAAACTCTGCATCAGTGCCAATACGGTGAACGGACATCGCCAGCATATCCTGAAAAAGCTGCAAGTCTCTAATTCTTCCGAGGCTTTCAGCGTGGCCAAGCGCTTGGGAATTTTATAAATAGTTATTTTTCACTATTGCATTGGTAAATAAAACTCTTTATCTTTGCACCCGTAAATTCAAAAAACTGCATTTATGGGTGAAAATAAGAGAATAGTCTTTGTGGACTACATCCGTGTCATTGCATGCTTTCTAGTCATGCTGGTGCACGCAAGCGAGAATTTCTATGCAGCCGATGCTTCTGGATTGGCAGGTAATGTATCTATGCTGGCCAATGAGGCCAACCGTTTCTGGGTGGCTTTTTACGATGGTGGCTTAGGTCGTATCAGTGTACCTTTGTTCATGGTAGTCAGTGCTTTCCTGTTGGTGCCTATGAAGCCGGGGCAGTCCATGCAGGCGTTCTATAAGCACCGTTTCCTGCGTATCCTCCCACCAATGATCTGTTTCATGCTCATCTATACCTTCCTGCCACTCTTGTGGGGACAGATGACTTGGGAGCAGTCTTGGCATGATTTTATCATGCTGCCATTTAACTTCCCATCTATGGCAGGTCACCTGTGGTTCATGTATCCATTGATTTCTCTCTACCTGGTTATTCCTATCGTATCACCATGGCTGGAGAAGTCCAGTGCCAAGGATGAGCGCTTGTTCTTGTATTTCTTCATGGCATCAACCCTTATTCCTTGGTTGGTTCGTTTTGTAAGTGCAGATTTATGGGGTGGATGCTTCTGGAATCCTTATTTCCACATGTTCTACTACTGCTCTGGTTACTTAGGTTACCTGGTACTGGCACATTACATTCGCTTCCACCTTACCTGGAATCGTGCTAAGCGCATGCAGATTGGTGCTTTGTGCCTGATTGTGGGTGCCGCTTTCTCTGCTTGGGCATTCTGGTATGCAGGTGTTCCACAGCAGGCTATTGAGACTCCAATGCTGGAATGGTCCTGGGAGTTCTGTACACCTAACGTGCTCTGTGCTACCTTCGGTGCATTCCTTCTTTTCTCTTGCATTGAGAAGAAAGAGGCTCCAAAATGCATTACGGGTATAGCTAAGCTGACTTTCGGCATGTACCTCATGCACTTGCTGTTCTTGAGTAATATAGCACCAATCTTTGTGAATGGCGACCAGGCAAATCCGTTGATTCCTGTCTATCTGGCTATTCCTTGTATAGCTGTGCTCACTTTTATTTGCTGCTTGGTTACCAGCAAGTTGATTTCTCTCTTGCCAGGTAGCAAGTGGATTATTGGATAATTTTAAAAAAGATATAATATGAAGAAATTGATGTATGGCATGATGGCATTCTTGATGTTTTCATGTGCAGAGAAGAAGGCTGAGACTGCTGTAGAAGAGCCTGCAGCACAGGAGGCTACTGATAGTACCGATGTTGTTGCTGCTATCTTGAAGGATGGTAAGGCACTTGATTTGAATGAGTTTGAGTGGACTCGTGAGCCAGAGAGCTTCAACATTAAGGGTGATACACTTGAGATTGTAACCAAGCCTGGTACCGACTTGTGGCAGCGTACCTATTATCATTTCCAGAATGATAATGCGCCTGCTCTTCAGATCAAGACCCGTGAAAAGTTCTTCAGCTTTATTGTAAAGACTGATTTCACGGAGAGTCATCACCGTTTTGATCAGTGTGGTATTGTGATGTATCTGGATAGTGAGAACTGGCTGAAGGGTTCTGTGGAATATGAGAATGAAACCTTCCAGCATCTGGGTAGTGTAGCTACCAATCATGGCTATAGCGACTGGGCAACAACCGCTATTCCTGCCGATGTAAAGACCATGTGGTACCGTCTGTCCCGTCGTGAGGACGACTACTGCATCGAGTGTTCTACCGATGGCGTGAACTTCAGCCAGATGCGTGTCTGCCACATGTACGAGGCGGCCGATGAGATTCAGTTTGGTATCTATGCCTGCTCTCCAGAAGAGTCTTCTTTCAAGGCTGTCTTCACCGACATGCAGATTACGGAATGCGCTTGGAAGGCTCACGATGGTCAGCAGCCAGATCAGGAATAATTTTAGCATTGTCATTCTGAGGGAACCGAAGAATCTCGTCCAATCCAGTAAAGCAATATTGGACGAGATCCTTCACTATGTTCAGGATGACAAAAATATGAACCTGTAAGACATGAATGGCAAAAACTATTTCAGCAGTTCATTGAAATGATCCAGGTTTATGCTGGAGACCGGAATCACTTCTCCATTAATGGAAATGCAGTTCCGTTCCACGCTCTCAATTTTATCCATGGCCACGATGTAAGAACGGTGCACGCGCATGAAGCGGGGCTCTTTCAGTTTCTCTTCCATGGCTTTCATGGTGCTCAGGGCAGTTATGGGCAGTTTCTGACCCTTCAGGTGAATACGGACATAGTCGCGCATGCCACTCACAAACAGGATATTGTCCAAATCCACGCGCACCTGCTTGAACTCGCACTTCACGAAGATATAGTCCTGATTCTCTGCAGGTACTTTTGGAGCAGGTGCGTTAGCGGCAGCTACAGCTTCCACTTGTTCAAAATGCTCCTTTCCCCTGTTCACGGCATTAAGGAACTTGGTATAGCTGATAGGTTTCAGCAGGTAATCCAAGGCTTGTACCTCATAGCTCTCAAAAGCAAACTCCTTATAGGCCGTGGTGAAGATGATTCGGGTAGGCTGATGAATGAACTTGGAGAGCTCCAATCCAGTAATGCCAGGCATATTGATGTCCAGGAATACCAGATGGATATCACTGGTAATAGCCGTCAGCGCTTCCATAGGGTCCAGATAGGTGGCACGCAGTTCCAGGAACGGAGTGCGCTCCACAAATCCTTTCAGCAGTTTGATAGCCAGAGGCTCGTCGTCTATGATGATGCAGTTCAGTTTCATTTTCTGATTTCTATCTGAGCGTAAAATTGGTTGTTTTCCTTATCTTCGTGGTATTTCATGCTGTGCTTTTCCGGATAGACCAGCTCTAGTCGTTTCTGCAAGTTCTGGAGTCCCAGTCCTCCTCTGGTCTTGCTGGCCATCTCTTGTGGGGTAAGCATGGTGTTCTCTATGGTGAAGGTCAGTTTCTCGCTATCGGCTTGCAGGTCCAGTTGTATGGTGCAAGGATGCAGACTGCTGGCACCATATTTATAGGCATTCTCCAGAAGTGAGATGAATAGCATGGGTGGGATTGTCCAGCCTTCATCCGATACCTGGGTGTTCACCTTCAGCTGTAGGGTGTCTTCGTAGCGTATCTGCATCAAGTCCATATAGTTCTGCATGAATTCCATGTCCTTCTTCAGAGGAACCAGGGTGGCAGATGAGTCGTTGAGCACATATCGCAGCATGTCACTGAGCCGGCTGATGCTCTCTTGAGTGGCATCTGGGTCGAATGCAGCCAGTGAGGAGATGTTGTTCAGGGTATTGAACAGGAAGTGTGGGTTCAGTTGCCCCTTCAGTCGTTGTAGTTCATTTTGGGCACGATCCTTCTCTTGTTCTGCATGCTGTAGCTCCAGCAGGCGGTTCCTCTGGCTGTAGCGCACAGAGAAGGCCGTAATGATAACCAGGATGTTCATCAACAGGTTCAGGAGCGAGAACGCCAGGTTGATTTCCTTGGGAATGTGGAACAGACCTTCAGGAGGAATGAGGTCTGGGAAAATGTAACAGCCAAGCTGAATACTACCCAAACCTAGCAGGAGGAATGAGATGATGCATCCTAAAATATATTTCTTAGGCGACTTCTCCTGGAGTGAATAGCGGGGAATCAGGTAATAGTAGTTGATCAGGAACCCGCCCACTAGCGTGAAAAGGAAGGGGGTGGCATACTTCAGGCTGAAGAATGCCTGCAGCCAGCTGTTTCCTATTGCTACCGCAATCAGCATTGGGATGAACAGGATAATGGTAAAGATGGCTACAATGATAGCCGCATCAATCCAGTAGAAGGATAGTTTCGTTTGTTTCATAGTAGTGCAAAGATAGAAATTAAATAGCAGCAAGACAAATCTTACTGCGACAAATCACTTTCTCTGATTCTTCCGTTCGACAAAAAGTGTGTTCTGTTCGACAAAGATGGCTTGCTTTTGAATGTATAGGGCCTAAAATTGTTTTTTCTGCAGTAATATCGTATATTTGCAAAACCCTATTAATTAAATACGACAATGAGAATCAAACATTAAAGCACTAATACATTATGAAAAGACGCGAATTCTTGACCTCTTTAGGTCTAGGTGCAGCAGGTATGGTTATTCCTGCAGTTCCTTCTTTTGCCAGTAACTTGATTCCCGAGGAATTGAAAGATGCCGTAAAGCCAACAGCTGCAAACGATAAGGTGAACGTGGCTTTCATTGGCCTTGGACAGCAGGCTATGGGCTTGCTCAACAGTTTCCTGAAAATACCAGGTGTGCGTGTGGTTTGTGGTGCCGATGTATATGACATCAAGCGTAACCGCTTTGTGGAGCGTGTGACCAAGTACTACCAGGGCTTGGGTGAGAAGAAGGTGAAGGTGGACTGCTATGAGGACTACCAGACCATTTTGGCCCGTAAGGATGTCGATGCCGTGCGTGCCCATGTGGATCCGTTGGTTCCAGTGGAGACCGGTCACACCTCAAACATTGTGTGCTGTCTGGGAAATATCGCTACAGAGCTGAAGCGCCCAGTAGTTTGGAACCCTATCGAACAGAAGTTCATGAATAACCCTGAGGCACAGAAGATGACAGCCTACGATTACAGAAATGGTTACGACTTGAACATTGATTAATAAAAGAATCCCCGGAAGTGCTCTTCCGGGGATTTCTCTTTTATATTGCTTAAAGATGCAGTTTAGAAATTATCCATGTGTACCTCGAAGAAAGACTGAGGGTGTGCACATACCACACAAGCCTTAGGAGCCTCTGTACCTACTACAATGTGACCACAGTTGCGGCACTCCCAAACCTTAACCTCGCTCTTCTCAAATACCTGAGCAGTCTCAATGTTATTCAACAAAGCACGATAGCGCTCCTCATGATGCTTCTCAATAGCTGCTACCATACGGAACTTCTTTGCCAGTGCAGTGAAACCCTCTTCCTCTGCAGTCTTAGCAAAACCCTCGT
>JAUNHZ010000158.1 GCA_030523705.1 Bacteroidales bacterium | reverse complement strand
GTAGGATATTAGTCAATGATGGATCTGCAAGTAAAGCATTTACAGAAGCTAAGATGGAGTCCATTTTGGGGAGAAGATTCTGAACTTGTGGAAGTAAATTGGACGCAATATCCATCAAACCACCTTGAATAGCTCCAGGGATGGTATCTCCATATTCCAATCGCTGTCTTGGGTTATTTGCCAGTAGAATATGTAATTTAATGGTACCTAACATCTCTGTTTCCAAAGAAGCAGTACTACCTGCAGGGATACGCATATCTTTATCCACACTGATTTCCACCGTTACGTTTTTGGGATTGTTGTAGTCGTAGGCAATGTCACTTACAATACCAATACCAAAGCCATCGGCATATACTGGGCTGGATTTGGTCAGTCCTTTGGCATCCTCGAAGCTTACATAATAAACATTACTAGCTTTGAACAAGTTCATGCCTTTCAGGAAGCTGATACCATAATATAAGAAGGCTAGGGCCACAATACCAGTCAGTCCTAACTTTATTTCGCGTGAAAATCGTCTCAAATTGTTCATGGTGTTATTTTTTAGCTTTAAATATGCGGATAGCCTCGTTTACGTCCATGCGTTCGCCATTGCGTAGAGCTATGATGAAGCAGTCCTTAAACTGAGTGGCTATCTCTTTTCTTTTCCGGTACACCTCATTGTAATTCGGAGAATTGCCGTAGGTGTACTTGTAAATCTTTCCGTCCTTGAAGTGTTGTACGTTCTTAAGTCCCTTAAAGCGTTTGTCGCCAGCTTTTAGCAACTGGTCCGAAGTCAGGAACTGCACGGCGAAGACTATGCCATCAGCATTCGCTACAGTGGTAGAAGGGTTTTCCTTCTGTGTAGGTTCCACTTTCTTCTCAGGCTCCGATGTCTTTACCGGTTCCATTTCAGGCTCTTCGGGAGTAGCATCTACGGTTTGCATAACCGGCTGTATGGTAGTGCTTCCTCCGCTCTTTCCATTTTTATAAGAAAGGAAAGCATTATAGATACTGCGCCCCATGGCTTGTATGCCTTGGTCTGATGCTAGGTAATTTTCTTCGTCTGGTGTGGAAATATAGCCTAATTCCACCAATACGCTTGGCATGGAGGTTTCTCGCAACACCAAGAATCCCGCCTGCTTCACACCTTTGTCCACCCGCTTTGCGTTATTACGGAATTGTTGCTGGATTTTTTTAGCAAAACTCACACTCTGGCTCATGTTTTGGTCTTGCATGAACTCAAAGATGATGTAACTTTCCGATGAGTTAGGGTTAAATCCCTTGTACACCGTTTTGTAATTGCTCTCCATCAAAATTACGTTGTTCTCCTTCTTCGCTACCTCTAGATTTTCTTGGGCTTTCGCCATACCTAAAGTATATGTTTCTGCACCGCGAGCAATCTTACCTTTAGGAAGGGAGTTAGTATGGATGGAAATGAAAAGATCTGCCTTGGCGTTATTGGCAATCTGCGCTCTTCTGTGCAGTTCCACAAAAACGTCGGTTTTGCGGGTGTAAACCACCTTGACATCTGGACAGTTTTGCTCTATGAGTCGTCCTAAAACCAGTGCTGTTTTTAGGTTGATGTTTTTTTCCTTCGCTTTTTTCCCCACAGCTCCTGGATCATGTCCGCCATGTCCGGCATCTATGACCACCGTAAATGTCTTTGCCAATCCTTCAGCGTAGGCTGCAGGGCTGGAAAGTAGCATTGTCAGTAATGTGAGAATGTATAAAGCAAATCGTTTCATAAGTTTTCTGGTGCAAAGTTAAGTGATTTTTTACAACTACCGTTGTTCTATTTGGCTATTTTGTTGGTTTGTTCTTGGTTATTTTCTCTAGAATCATAGCTATAGCGCCATCTCCGGTCACATTACAAGCTGTTCCAAAGCTATCCATGGCTATATAGAGGGCAATCATCAGCGCCTGGTCGGTTTCCGTGAAACCCAACATGGATTGCAGCACACCCAGTGCAGCCATAATGGCACCACCCGGAACACCCGGAGCAGCAACCATGGTGACACCCAGCATGCAGATGAACCCGAAGAACATACTGAAATTAAACGTCATGCCCTGCATCATCATCAGGGCTACAGCGCAAGCCACAATCTTCAGCATGGAACCGGAGAGGTGGATGGTAGCGCAAAGTGGAATCACAAAACTGGCAATGCCCTCAGAAACACCATTCTTCAAGGTCTGTGATAATGTAATAGGAATAGTTGCCGCACTACTTTGCGTGCCTAATGCTGTGAAATAGGCTGGGAGCATGTTCTTGAGTGCTCTGAACGGATTTTTCCTGGTTACGCCTCCTGCTATTAAATATATGAATATCAGCCAGAAGATGTGCATCAAAAAGATGATTCCAATAATGCCCGCAAAAACGGTCAGTACGCGGAATACCTCTCCCGTAGCCGTCATGTTCAGGAAAATACCAAAAATGTAGACAGGTAATAATGGAATGATGACAGACTCAATGGTCAGTCGAATGATATCCTTGAACTCATTGCATGTCTGCTGCAAACTTCCTTTCTGAATATAAGTCATGCCCAAGCCTAAGGTGAATGCCAGGATCAGCGCACTCATCACATTCATCAATGGTGGCATGGAAATGGTGAAGAAAGGTTCAGGAGAAACGGCCTGTTGACCAGCCTCAAAATTGGTTTGGGCATCTATCAAAGAAGGAAAACTGCTCACACTCACGCCATAAGAGAGCAAACCAGAGAGCAAGGTGAATCCATAAGCTAACAATACGGTTGTAAAGAGCATTTTCCCGGCTCCACGACCTATGTCAGCAATAGCTGGAGCTACCAGACCCAATATGATTAGCGGAATGATAAATGTCAGAAATTCACTGAAAATACTGTTGAATGTACTGAAAATTCTAACAGCACCCACGGGCAGCCACAATCCACATACTATACCAAATGCAATAGCCAAAATAATTTTTGGCAACAATCCTAAACTTTTAAAATTCATCGTGACGTATTTATATTTTCGTTGCAAAGATACTGAAAATCTTTCGTGTATGCCGTGCTTTTCGTAGAAAAGGTGTATTTTTGCATGAATTATTGAAGCTAATTGAACCGTTTATGAGAAATTATTTACAAATAATAGATAAATATTATCCTCAGGAGAATGAACTCAAGCGTATTCTTCTGGTGCATTCACGTAAGGTTGCGGATAAAGCCTTGGATATTGCAAATCGTCACCCAGAACTCCCATTAGATAAGGAATTTCTGGAAGAGGCCGCCATGTTGCATGATTTAGGCATCTTCCGTACCGATGCTGCGGGCATTCACTGCTATGGTACAGAGCCCTACATCTGTCATGGTAGCATTGGTGCCGCTATTTTGCGTGAGGAGGGATGGCCAGAGCATGCGCTTGTCTGTGAGCGCCATACGGGTGCGGGCTTGTCTCTGAAGCAGATTGAGGAGCAGAATCTTCCGGTTCCACACCGGGATCTCATGCCGGTTTCGTTAGAAGAGCAGGTAATTTGTTTTGCCGATAAATTTTTCTCCAAAACACGTCCCGAAGAGGAGAAAACGGTAGAGCGTGCGTTGAAGAGTTTAGCTAAGTTTGGCCCTGAAGGAGTGGCTCGTTTTGAGGAATGGATGCGCCGTTTTGGTTGATTTTTCTTAAAAAAAACTATTTACTCCACAAATATTAGGTATATGTGCGCATAAAAGCGTAATTTTGCACCTCGTGAAAAGACTACTCTACATACTGACATTCCTGTTGCTTGTGCTTTTGGTGCATGCCTCAGCCGGCGTACCTACTGCCTTATACCCTCAGCATGGGCGTACAACGGTGGTTCCTCAGGACACAGCCAAGCAGGATACCACGCCAGTGCGTAGGCGTCAGCAGGCGCGTCGTGCCCGTAACAGCCAGCGCAGAAATTACAAGAATCCTATGGATTCCATCCGTCAGGCTGTAGCTGCTCAGGCTTTAGGAGATACCCTTCAGGAACAATTGGCTGGGCCGGATACGTTGGCAGCTGCTACTCTCCCTGCAGATTCCCTTTCCTTAGATTCTGTCCCTAAGAAAAACTCTGGTCTTGATTCTCCTGTTTCATATGCTGCAAAAGACTCTGTCTGGTACTTCATGGACAGTGGCAACATCTACATGTATGGTAGCGGTGAAGTGAAGTATCAGAACATGGAGTTGAACTCTGAGCTGATTACCGTAAACTTGGATAGTACCATTGTGCGTGCTCATGGTGTGGTAGATTCTACGGGAGTATTGCAAGGTAAGCCTGTTTTCAAGGAAGGTGGCACTGAGTATCAGTCGGAGCAGATGAGCTACAACTTCAAGTCCAAGAAGGGTTACATTGTGAATGTGGATACGCAGCAGGAAGATGGATACCTGAAATCACAGCGAAGCATGAAGGATTCAGAGGACAATATGTTCTTGGAGCATGGTACCTACACTACTTGCGACGACGAGCATCCTCACTTCTACATTGCATTGAGCCGTGCCAAAGTTAAGCCTAAGAAGAGTGTATTCTTTGGCCCAGCATGGTTGGTTGTGGAGGATGTGCCATTGCCATTTGCCATTCCTTTTGGTTTCTTCCCTTTCACTAGCAGTAATTATTCTTCGGGCTTCATCATGCCAAGTTATGGCGATGAGATGAGCCGTGGTTTTTATCTCCGCGATGGAGGATATTACTTTGCTATCTCTGATCGAATGGATCTCAAGCTTACAGGTGAGATTTATACGAAGGGTTCTTGGGGACTTTCTGCATCTTCTACCTATAACAAGCGCTATCGTTACCGTGGTAACTTTGGTGTTGATTATCAAGTGTACAAAACAGGTGAGAAGAACTACCCAGATTACTCGGAAACTAAGAGCTTCCGTATCCAGTGGTCGCACTCACAAGACTCCAAGGCTAGTCCTAACAGTACGTTCTCTGCTAATGTGAACTATTCTACTTCGGCATACGACAAGACTTCAATGTCTTCCTTGTATAACCCTACGCAGTATGCGCAGAGTACTAAAACCTCTAGTATCAGCTATTCTCGCACGTTTTCGGATATAGGCTTGACACTCTCTACCAGTGCTAATGTCTCCATGTCCACCAGAGACTCCAGCATCAACATGACTTTGCCAGACTTGAACATCAGCTTGGCACGCTTCAATCCATTTAAGCGCAAGCATGCCGCAGGAAAGGAGCGCTGGTATGAGAAGATTGCCTTGAGTTATACCGGTAACTTGAGTAATTCCATCATGACTAAGGAAAATCAGCTGCTGCACTCTAACCTTGTCAAGGACTGGAAGAACGGTTTCAGACATAACATTCCTGTTAGTGCATCGTTTACCATTCTCAAGTACATAAACATAACGCCTGCCTTTAACTATACTGAACGCTGGTATACTCAGAAAGAGGGCCGTAGCTGGGATAGAGAGCAAGGCATAGAGGTGCGTGACACCACGTATGGATTCAACCGTGTGTACAACTGGAACTTGGCTGTTTCTGCAAACACCAAGATTTATGGTTTCTACAAGCCGTGGAAAATGTTTGGCGATAAGATTAACATGATTCGCCATGTCATCACTCCTACAATTAGCTATAGCTATGCGCCTGATTTCTCTGCCAGTCGCTACGGCTATTATGACACTTATCTCAAGACCGATGCCAATGGACAGGTTACCTCTGTGACTTATTCTCCTTACAGCTCAGGGCTTTATGGTGTGCCGGGA
>JAUNHZ010000157.1 GCA_030523705.1 Bacteroidales bacterium | reverse complement strand
TTGAGTCCTAAAGCTTCAGTAAAGCATTTGATAGCATAAGGTACTTGTCCCATTCGCTGAGCCTTTACGCCATCGAACTTCAGGATATCGAACTTTTTTTCGTTCTGTTTTGCAATTTCTTCAGGAGTTAATTGCTTTTTACCTCCAAAGAGAGAAGAGAAAAATCCCATGGTTGTTTTGATAAGAATAAGTATGGGCGGACAAAAGTCCGCCCATGCATGTTATTTGTTAGTGAATTAGCCTAAGAATGAGATAAGTACACCAGCAGCTACTGCGGAACCGATAACACCGGAGATGTTACTTGCCATACAGTAGTTCAGTACATGGTTCTTTGGATCATACTGGGTAGCAATGTCATTTGCTACACGGCTTGCCATAGGCACAGCACTCAAACCAGTTGCTCCAACCAGTGGATTTACCTTCTTCTTGACGAACAGGTTGAAGATCTTGACCATGCAGATACCTGCAGCAATTGAAAGTGCGAATGCCAAGAAACCACCTACCACAATACCGATGGTTGTCCAGTTCAAGAATGCCTCTGCAGTCATGGTAGCACCTACGGAGATGCCTAAGAAGATTGTTGCGGTATTCATGATGGCATTGCTTGCTGTATCAAACAAGCGGCTGGTCATGGCGCCTAATTCCTTCAGCAGGTTACCGAACATCAGCATACCTACCAAGCTTACAGCTGTAGGAACCAATAGGGCTACAATGGTGGTAACGCAGATAGGGAACAAAATCTTCAGGACACGCATGTTCTTGATTTCGGTCTTGTTTGGATAGAGCTTATCTTGCTGCTTCATGTTGATGGTCAGCTCCTTCTTTGAACAGAGGGCCTTTACTACCAATGGAACGATAACCGGAACCAATGCCATGTAAGAGTAAGCTGCAATGGCAATAGGGCCAAGGAGGTGAGGAGCCAGCTTGATGGTGGTAAAGATTGCTGTTGGACCGTCGGCACCACCAATGATACCCAGAGATGCTGCCTCCTGAGGGGTGAAGCCCATGGCCAATGAAGCCAACAGTACAGCAAAAATACCAAACTGAGCACCTGCACCAAAGATAGACAGACGAAGGTTTCTCAGCATAGGGCCAAAGTCGGTCATGGCACCTACACCCATAAATATAATAGGTGGGATGAAACCGGTCTTGATGCACATGTAGTAGATGAAGTTCATCAATCCCAGGTCATGTGCAATCTTGTGCAGTGGCATGTCCCAGATAATCTCCTGTGTGCCGTCAGGTAAAGTAACGGTACCGTCTGATGCAGCCTGTACCACACCCATGCCACCTCCAGGGAAATTAGCCAGCAGAACGCCGAAGCCGATAGGTATGAGCAACAGTGGCTCATACTTTTTCACAATTCCCAGATACAGCAATACAAATGCCAGGAGAATCATGATCAGGAAAGTCCAGTCTCCGCCTGTCTGGGCGAAGGCTGTCATTTCATATAGTTTGTTTAATATATCCATAATTAGTTGTTATTGCCGTTAACAATAATCATCAGTACGTCGTCCTCAGAAACAGAATCACCTGCGTTGCAGCAGATAGCTGCAATAGTACCGGTCATATCTGCCTTGATGGCATTGTAGGTCTTCATAGCCTCTACGTAACATACTACATCACCTTCCTTAACCTGGTCGCCAATCTTGACTGCGGTGTCATTGGCACCCTTAACCAAGAAGAACTTACCCTCCAGTGGAGCAAGCAGTTCGTGACCTGCGCCAGCAGGGATAGGACCAGCAGGTGTTGGAGCAGGAGCTGGTGCGCCTGGTTTTGGAGCCTGAACACCGTATGCAATATCAACCTTGTATGCCTGTCCGTTTACGGTTACCGTGATAGTCTTAGGCTGCTCGCCACCCTTAGGAGCATTCTTTGCTGCCTTACGCTTAGCCAGGTCTTCCTCAAAGTCTGCCTTTGCCTTACCGCTCTTGTATGCCTCGTACTGTGGGGTGTGCATAGAGTACTCGAAGAGTTCTTCCTCATCTTCTCCAAGCTCCCAGCCCTTTTCTGCCATCTTCTTGCGGAAATCATCCAGATCGTCTGGATAGTTTGCCTGAGGGTCGGTGGTCATGAACTCACGGCCTTCAGCCTTTGCCATCTCAACCAATTCTGGTGCTACAGGACCAGGCAGCTGACCTGCCTTTCCTAAAATCATATCCCAGATAGTATCTGCAATCATAGACCAGCGAGCCTTGCCCTTCTCCATCTGGATGACATTCATCAGCGCCAGGTTCTTTACGTACTGGCTGAATGGGGTAACCAAGCATGGGTAACCTACCTTTGGCCAAACGTATGCAACCTCATCGAACAGCTTGATGAGCAATTCATCGGTAGTCAGCTCTGGCTTGTTGTTCTTTACCTTCCACTTGTTCAGTGACTTCAGGTTATCTTCCAAATCGGTCATCAGTGAACCCATCATACCACCAGGGAGACCTGGTTTAACCAGCAGTGAGTTGTTCAGGTGGTTCAGCTCTGGGATATAGTAACCCAGGAAGTCGTCCATCATCTCCTGAATCTGGGTACGTACTTCCATATAAGCAGCCATGTTGATTTCCTTTACCTTGAAACCTGCATCCTTCAGCATCTCCTGAACGGTGATGATGTCTGCATGGCCTGTACCCCAAGAAAGTGGAGACATACCGGTGTCTACATAGTCGCAGCCATTCTTACATACCTCTAAGATAGATGCAGCATTGAAGCCTGGACCTGCATGAGAGTGGTACTGGATGATGATGTCCTTCTTGTAAGCCTTGATGCCAGCGGTAATCTGACCCAGTGACTCTGGACGGCCAATACCTGCCATATCCTTCAGACAGATTTCATCGGCACCTGCATCAATGAACTTCTTAGCCAGGTTTACGTAGTATTCTACTGTGTGAATAGGAGAAAAGGTGATACACAGTGATGCCTGTGCTATCATGCCAGCCTCCTTAGCATACTGGATAGAAGGAATCACGTTTCTTGGGTCGTTCAAACCGCAGAAGATACGGGTAATGTCTGTGCCCTGTGCCTTCTTTACCTTATAGAAGAGCTTGCGCAAGTCCTTTGGACATGGGCTCATGCGCAGACCGTTCAATGCACGGTCAAGCATGTGGGTCTGGATGCCTGCCTCATGGAAAGGCTTGGTCCATTCTCTTACTGCCTTATTTGGGTTTTCTCCGAAGAGAAGGTTTACCTGCTCAAAACCACCACCATTGGTCTCTACTCGGTCAAAGCATCCCATCTTGATGATAGCAGGGGCTACTTTTACTAACTGGTCTACGCGTGGCTGGTATTTACCTGCACTCTGCCACATGTCACGGAAGACCAAACTGAATTTTACTTCTTTAGCCATAATATCTGATTCTTTTTTTATTTGCAATTAGAGTTTCTCAACATTTGTAACAGTACCCTTGCCGCCTGTAAGATCCTTGACGGCAGCCTCGATGATTGCCATGACATTGCTGTCAATCATAGTTGGAGCCTTGACTTCTACTTTCTTCTTCGTGGTATCTTCCTCTGGTGCTACTTTGTTGACTATTGAAATCAAAACCTTGCTAAGGTTGATAACGATAAGGAGAATGACAAAAACGGTAAGCATACCGATTAACATCAGCGTCAATCCTAATCCCATATTTTCCATATATATCGTGTATTAAAAATTACCTTAAAAAACGAAAAATTTTCGCACAAAATTATGAAAAAAAAATGACAATTGCAAATTTGAGGCCCTTTATTTGTTATCGCAAACAAAAAAAAGAGGATACGCCGTTTTTTGCGTATCCTCTTTGTATTTTTATGAGGCAATTATGCTTTATGCATCCTCACCCATGAGCAACTTGATCATAGTGATTGCTGAGTATGGAACTGGAGTACCAGGACCAAAGATTGCAGCAACACCTGCCTTGTACAAGAAGTCATAATCCTGTGCAGGGATTACACCACCGGCGATTACCATGATGTCTTCACGGCCAAGCTTCTTCAACTCTTCAATCAACTGAGGAATCAAAGTCTTGTGACCTGCTGCCAATGAAGAGGCACCTACGATATGTACGTCGTTCTCTACAGCCTGGCGAGCTGTCTCTTCTGGAGTCTGGAACAATGGACCCATATCTACGTCGAATCCACAGTCTGCATAACCAGTAGCTACAACCTTAGCACCACGGTCGTGACCATCCTGACCCATCTTGGCAACCATGATACGTGGACGGCGACCTTCCTTCTTTGCAAACTCTTCTGTCAGGCGGCAAGCTTCTTCAAACTGCGCATCCTTCTTACTTTCTGCTGAATACACTCCTGAAATAGTTCTAATTACTGCTTTATAACGACCAACGATCTCTTCGCAAGCGTCTGAGATTTCACCCAGAGTTGCACGGTGACCTGCAGCGGTAACTGCCAAGTCAAGCAAGTTCTTGTCGCTCTTCTTGCCCTCGCTGAACTCGCGAACGCATTCAGTGATAGCTGCCAAGTCTGTCTTAACCTGAGCCTCGTCACGGTTAGCCTTCAATACCTTCAGGTTCTCTTCCTGCTGGATACGTACGGCAGTGTTGTCGATCTCAAGGATGTCGATAGGATCCTCGTGCTCCAGACGATACTTGTTCACACCTACGATAGTCTGCTGACCTGAGTCGATACGAGCCTGAGTACGAGCTGCTGCCTCCTCAATACGCATCTTAGGCACACCAGTCTCAATAGCCTTAGCCATACCGCCAAGCTTCTCAATTTCCTGGATGTGCTCCCAAGCCTTGTGGTACAATTCGTTAGTCAGAGTCTCTACATAGTAAGAACCTGCCCATGGGTCGATGTGCTTACATACCTGAGTCTCGTTCTGGATATAGATCTGAGTATTACGTGCAATACGTGCAGAGAAGTCGGTTGGAAGTGCGATAGCCTCGTCCAATGCGTTGGTGTGCAGTGACTGGGTGTGACCCAATACGGCTGCCATTGCCTCGATACAGGTACGGCCAACGTTGTTGAATGGGTCCTGCTCTGTCAGAGACCAACCAGAGGTCTGTGAGTGAGTACGCAGTGCCATAGACTTAGGATTCTTAGCGCCGAAGCTCTTCACAATCTTAGCCCACAACAGACGGCCTGCACGCATCTTAGCGATTTCCATGAAGTGGTTCACACCAATAGCCCAGAAGAATGACAGACGTGGAGCAAATGCGTCAACATCGATACCTGCGTTGATACCAGCGCGCAAATAGTCCATACCGTCAGCCAGTGTGTAAGCCAACTCGATATCAGCGGTAGCACCTGCTTCCTGCATGTGGTAACCAGAGATAGAGATTGAGTTGAACTTAGGCATCTTCTGTGAAGTGTACTCAAAGATATCAGCGATGATCTTCATTGAGAATGAAGGTGGGTAGATATAGGTATTACGCACCATGAACTCCTTCAAGATATCGTTCTGGATGGTACCAGCCATTTCCTCTAACTTAGCGCCCTGCTCCAGACCTGCGTTGATGTAGAATGCCATAACTGGAAGCACACCGCCGTTCATGGTCATAGATACAGACATCTTGTTCAAAGGAATACCTGCGAACAGGACCTTCATGTTCTCCAGAGAGCAGATAGATACACCTGCCTTACCTACATCACCCTTTACACGCTCGTTATCTGGGTCGTAACCACGGTGAGTTGGAAGGTCGAATGCTACAGATAGACCCTTCTGACCTGCTGCCAGGTTTCTGCGATAGAATGCGTTAGACTCCTCAGCAGTAGAGAAACCTGCATACTGACGGAT
>JAUNHZ010000008.1 GCA_030523705.1 Bacteroidales bacterium | reverse complement strand
GGCTCCTTACCAGGTTTCCAGAGGTATGCTGCCTAGCATTGACATGCACCTGGAGAATAGTCAGCTGATTACCAATATCGAGCTGGGGGATTTTGTCATCACCGATGAAACTACCGTAAGCGAGTTGGCTCATGTCATTCAGGAGGCAAACTCCTCGTTCTTGGAGGACGATGGCCTGAGCATCATCAAATACACACAGAAATGGAACCAGAACCCGAATGTGCCTACGGCTACTTGCGACAAAGAGAGCATCAAGCTGGATTCTTATGACGATACCCCACTTGCAGTGGTATTTAAAAGGGTGAAGATTTGCAATGTGCAAGGCCATTTAGCCACAATGCCACTCAGTGGTGATTTTGGCATTACCATGGTGCATAGCCGAAAGAGGGCCAATGGAAGCGTGGCTATCTCTACGCAGTGCCTGGAAATCCAGAACCCACTGTTTGCCCAGTACTCCTCCAAGGAACAGCAGCGAAAAGCCATGATCAGCTACGGCGTAAAAGAGAGGGCTTATCTCTCACCAGAGAAAGCTTCTAAATTCAGTAAGCGTAATCAGGGATTCTAAAAATTATCCCTCTGGGGAGAACTAGATTGGACGAGATCCTTCACTCCGTTCAGGATGACAAGTGGCGGGTTAGAGAATTACAGCGGGAACAGCATCAGGCAGACCAGGATGTTGGCTGCCAGGATGATGAAGTTCATAGGCAGGCCGATGCGCATGAAATCCGAGAAGCGGTAGCCACCTGGCACGTACACCATGAGGTGGGTTGGCGAGCCAATAGGCGTAGCAAAACTGGAGGATACGCTGATCATCAAGCCCAGGCAGAACGTGAGGGGGTTGGCTCCCATGGCAGTGGCTATCTTAATGGCTACTGGGGCCATGATAGCGCCACACGCGGTATTAGAGACAAACTCCGTGAGGAAGGTGCCCAGGAAACAGATGATGATGAGCGCCATCACGGCATTGCCACCACAGATGGAGTGCATATTGTCGGCCAGCAACTGCGCCAAGCCGGTATTGTCGATGGCCTTTCCTAACGCTATGGAAGATGCAAATACCATGAGTACATCCCAGTTGATGGCTTTCTTGGCTTGTTTCACGCTGCAGCAGCGGGTCACCAGCATGAGCAATGCGGCTATGATACAGCTGTCCAGCAGTGGCAGGATGTTGAACGCGGAGAGCAGCACCATGCCTAACATGATAGCCGAGGCCAGCAAGGTAGGCATGCCGGTCTTCACTTCCTTCTCTGGGTCCATCACATCAGACAGGAAACCGTACTGATGCCCTATCTGCTCCACCTCTTGCTTATCGCCGGTGAAAATCAGGGTGTCCTCTCCCATCAGGAACACATTGGCAGCATCCGGGGCACTCATCTGGTCCACATGCTCTACCTCGCCATCGAAACGGACAATACCCATGAGCTTACTCTTGCTGCAAGCCTCGAGCAGGTGGATATCGCCCAGACTCTGGCCTGGCAAATGGCTCTTCCCGTCTACATACAGGTAGCTGGCTGCTCCGTGTGCATGCGTGAGCAGTTCTTCTTCTGGGGCCTTGCGCACAGGGAGCAGCTTCTGGAACAAGATGATGGTAATCACGCCTACTACCAGACAGATCAGACCGGGAACGGTGGTAAAGAAGATGCCCAGCTGCTCACCGGTAGCATCGGCATAAAATCCTGATATAATGAGGTTTGGTGGCGTTCCGATAAGGGTACACACACCTCCCATACCGGCTGCATAACTCAGCGGGATGAGCAACTTGGACGGTGCAATGTTCAGCTTCTTGGCCCACATTTTCACCACCTGGATAAAGAGCGCCACCACGGTGGTATTACTGAGTAAGGCCGACAGCGCTGCCACGGGGAGCATGAGCCGGATGATGGCTTTTCCATACGATGCCGGTGTTCCCAAGAGATACTTGACGGTCCACTGCAGCACGCCTGTGGCCTCCAGTCCGGAAACCACCACAAACAGCACGCCTACCACTACCACAGTGGTGGAAGAGAAACCGCTGAGGGCATCGGCAGTAGGCAGACAGCCCGTGATGATGAGCAAGCCTATCACACCCAGAAAGACAATATCTGCCGGCAGCTTACTCTTGATGAGTGTTCCAAACATGACCAGCACCAGGGCTACCGTGAGCCATGCGTGCCAGTCTAATCCTAGTATTTCCATATCTTTTTTTCTACTTATGTGTTACACAGAGCAGGGTGATGTCATCGCTCTGCTCATACTTTCCTACAAACTGCTCCACGGCTGTCAGGGTGGCCTCTACCTCATGTCCGTGCGTGCCAGACAGTGCCTGGAGCAGGCGTTCCTCTCCAAACTGATTGTGCTTCTTGTCCATGGCTTCTGTCACACCGTCGGTGTAGAGCAGGAGCACATCCTCGGCATGGAGTTCCAGGGTCTCATTACTGTATGGGAAACCCTCCATCAGGCCCAGGGGCAAATGTGGACCCATCTTCAGGTATGCCGGTTTCTCTCCCTTTCTGAGCAGTACCGGCAGGTTATGTCCGGCGTTACAGAAGGTGAGCTCCGTGCCTTTCAGCACACCCACCACAAAGGTGCAGAAGGTCATGTCTGGGTTGTTGACAGCCAGCACGTCATTGATCTCACTGCAGATTTCACAAGGCGAGAACGTGCGGCGGGCAGCATCGTGGAAGAGGGAATGCACCTGCGTCATGAACAAGGCGGCAGGCATGCCCTTTCCAGACACATCGCCTATACAGAAGATGAGATGGCCCTCGCGCTCCAGGTAGCCGTAGAGATCTCCACCCGCATCACGCGCTGGACGCAGGAAGGCTTTCAGGCGGGCATCGGCATGCTCAAACTCCGGTGCGCTCAGAATGCTGGTCTGCACCTGGGCTGCCATCTGGAGCTCATCCTCCACCTGCTCCTTCTGTCTCAAGTCCTGATGCACCTTCTTGAAAATCACATAGCAGCACGCCAGCATGAGCAGCATGCCCAGCAGGGAGATGGATATGATGATCCAACGCAGGTGGTTTACATCCTGATAGATGGCATTCTCCTTATTGTAGGAATACACCACCCACTTGGCCTCTGGCACCGTGCGCTTGTCCATCTGCCAGCGCTCCCCTTTATAATAGGTATAGACCTGATGGCCCGTGGAGTCTATACGGTCCACAAAACCATTGGCTACGACCTGATCTTTCAGCTTGCCCTCGGTGACAAAATCCTCATAGACCTTAGGGATGGAAGCCACAATATGCCCCTTCTCATCGGTGATGTAGACCTCGGAATTACCCACCCCGTAAGGCAAATGGGATTCGATTTCCTGACGTATGGCACTGATATCCAGGTTGATGGCAAATGTTCCAAAATAGCTGCCGTCCTCACACTCCAGTGGCACGTAGTAAATCACTACCCTGCCATCCATCTTGGAGTTGTGCGAAGGAAGCACCCACATGCTCCGGCGCTCCCGCTTGACACGGTTATAGGACTCCGCATGCATAAAGTCGTAGGAACTCAGGTCCACCGGCTCTTCTGCGTGCGGTGCAATGGCCAGGGCAAACCTACCGCCATTCAAGCCCTTGAAGCAAGCGTGGCTGATACTGTCGTCCACCAGGATATCCGCATTCTCAAACCCTGGGTTCACCAGCAGGAAATCACGCAGGTCTGCCACAATATGGTCTGGGAATCCAGGGATATCCTTCTGCCTGATGTAGAAGACCGGCTCTCCCCCAGCCCCATCGCGGGACTCAAAGACACCTGCCAGGAAGCTCTCCGCAGCACCCGAGGCCTGGGAGAGCATACCATCGAAATGCTTCGCCAAATCGCTGAGCATCTGACTGTTCTGCCTGCTGGCCGTCTGCTCGGCTCTTTCTGTCATGTAGGCATCCACCAACAGCAAGGTACCGGCAAAGACCACAAACACTGTTATCAGTACAATGACAATCTTCCTCATACTTCTTCGGCAGATTCAAACATACCCATGCCACCTATGGCACGGATGAACTGTGACTTCCATAAGATTCTATATTTTATTGTTTTCTGCAAAAATAGGAAATCTCTCCTACACTACCAAGCGTAATAATTTAAAAAAAGTTACTATTGGCATTCTGAGTGAGCACTCTCCCTTTTGTCATTCTGAATGAAACGAAGTGAAATGAAGAATCTCGTCCAATATTACTCATTGTCATTCTAAACAAAGGAAGGTAAGGAAAACAATGGCATTCACAATGACAAAGAGGAGTAAGTTGTAAAAAAATAGGCCAATTGGGGAAAAAGCATTACTTTTGCACCAAATTAAATAAGAAAAGAAAATGAAGAAGTTGTTTAAAATGCTCTGCTGCGCCCTGATGGGGCTGTTTACAGCAGGCTGTGCTACCGAGGGTGGCTCTGATTACCAAAAGATTAAGGAAGAGGGCGAAGCTTTTCTTCGTGAAAATGCAAAGAAATCTGGCGTTACGGTAACTACTTCAGGACTTCAGTACGAGGTTTTGAAAGAAGGAACAGGCAAGCAGCCTACTGCTGCCAGTACAGTGCGCTGTGATTATGTAGGTACGTTCATTAACGGAAAGACTTTTGACAAGGGCACAGACGTGGAGTTCCCACTGAACGGCGTAATCCGTGGCTGGACCGAGGGCTTGCAGCTCATGAAAGAAGGTGCTAAATACCGTTTCTATATCCCATTCCAGCTGGGTTATGGTACCTTTGGTGCTGGTGGCGTGATTCCACCATACGCCGCACTCATTTTTGAAGTGACACTTTTGGAGGTGAAATAACATCATTCCCTCCCCCTTATTGTCATCCTGAACGGAGTGAAGGATCTCGTCCAATATTACTTGTCCTGATTGGACGAGATTCTTCATTTCACTTCGTTTCACTCAGAATGACAAAGGGAACTCTCTGAATGACAAAGGGGGATTGCCCTGAATACCCCCCCCTCTTACATCTTCACTAATTCATACTCCCTGGTACCTAAGCCAATCTCCTGCGCATAGCGCAAACCGGCTTGCCAGTTGGTGTTAGGGTGCAGCATGTGGAACTTGTCCTCACCCTCATGATGGTGATGATGGCACTCACAAGTATCATGCTTCTCGGTGAGCTGGTTTGAAGTCTCCAGCACTGGAGCTGCAGTTACCAGATCTGCACATGCCTGATCCAATGCTACTGGGTCAAAGCTGGCAGCCATACCCAAGTCTGGAACGATGGCAGCATCATTATGTCCCCAGCAGTCGCACTCAGGGCTCACGTTCATGATGAATGCCACATGGAAGTTAGGCTTATCCTTCAGCACAGCCTTGGCATACTCATCAATCTTATAGTTCAGGATCTCTCCGCTCTCCGTGCTTCCCATGACAGCAGCCTCTGATTTACAGAGTGCCACGCACTGTCCACAGCCCACACACTTGTCGTAATCTATCACGGCTTTCTTCTCTACCACGTGGATAGCGCCGTGCGCACAATTCTTTTCGCAAATTTTGCAACCGATGCAGTTTTCCACCTCCACCTTAGGCTGAGCGGTAGAGTGCATATCCAACTTGCCAGCCACACTGCCAGAGCCCATACCCAGGTTCTTGAGCGCACCACCAAAACCTGCCTGCTCATGACCCTTGAAGTGCGTCAAGCTGATGACAATATCAGCCTCGGCAATGGCTGCTCCAATCTTTGGTGCAGGACAATAGGTACCGTTTACATCTACAATACGCTCATCCTTACCACGGAGACCATCGGCAATAATCACGTTACAGCCGGTAGCTATAGGATTGAAACCGTTTACCATGGCAGTGTGAATGTGATCCACTGCATTATCACGGCTTCCGCTGTATAAGGTATTAGCGTCTGTGAGGAAAGGCTTTCCACCCAGCTGCTTGATCATATCCACAACCACAGCAGCATAGTTAGGACGGATATACGCCATGTTTCCATATTCTCCAAAATGAATCTTGATAGCCACGAACTTGTCCTTAAAGTCAATCTGCTCAAAACCTGCAGCCTTTACCATGCGCTGAAGCTTCTGCAGCAGGTTAGAGTTAGGACGCGTTCTCAAATCAGTAAATTAAACTTTTGATGCCATATTTCTATCTATTATCTTTTTATGTTGTTTCTGCAAAGATACACAAAAAAACAAACACACACACAATTTGATAAAAAACTAATACTAATTCTACAAAACAGATAACATACTGTCTTCGCAAACAAATCATTTTTTTGCATTTTAGTTAAAAAATATTTAAGAAAAAGTTCTTTCGGAACAAAAAAACATATATCTTTGCATATTAGAGAATACAAAAATTGTGTATTTTTAACAAAAGAGATTATAAACCATAAATATTAATTATTAACTAGTACGTTATGAACGAAAATCGCAAACAAAGAGGTACTGCCTTCGATGGTAAGTTCCTCATGACAGCGGCTGTAGCCCTGTTCTTATGTGGCGGTAACGTGATGGCTAATCCGGATGCAGTTCATGAAAGCATGATTGAGCAGCAGACTGGTTCTATCACAGGTACAGTACTTGACGCAAAAGGTGAGCCAATCATTGGCGCTAACATTCTGGTCAAGGGCACTACCACTGGTACTTTGTCCGACATGAATGGTAGGTTCCAGTTGGATGCAAGAGCAGGTTCAACCCTCGTCATCAGTTACATTGGTTACAAGACTATTGAAGTTAAGGCTTCTAGAAACATGACTGTAACCCTGCAGGAAGATGCGGAATTGCTGAGCGAAGTTGTAGTTGTCGGCTTCGGTACTCAGAAGAAAGTGAACTTGACAGGTGCCGTATCATCTGTTGATGTAGACAAGACTTTCGGCAGCAAGCCTATCACTGATGTATCTAAGGGTTTGCAGGGTACCGTTCCTGGTCTGTCTATTGTTTATAACAACAACGACTTGACTTCAAGCCCAACCATGAAGATTCGTGGTACAGGTTCTATCAACGGTGATAACACTCCATTGATCCTGGTAGATGGCGTTGAAGTTCCAGATTTGTCATTCGTTAACCCTGACAACATTCAGAACATCTCTGTATTGAAGGATGCAGCTTCATCTTCAATCTACGGTTCTCGTGCTGCATGGGGTGTTGTATTGATTACCACTAAGGATGGTTCTGGTTCTAAAGATAAGGTTCAGATTAGCTACTCTAACAACCTTTCTTGGAATGAGTCTATCGGTCTGCCTCACTACATTACAGACAAGGCTGGCATCCTGGCTCAGTTGGAAGAAGGTATCCTGGCTCAGAAGAATACAGACGGTTCTCGTATTGAGGCATTCGGTATGTATTACGATGAGATGGGCCCTGGCGTAACCAACTGGTTTGACAAGTATAGCGGCAACCTGAGCAACCCTGTTTACAAGTATGGTGAAGACTGGGAAATCAAGGGCAGCACACCTTATTATTATAGAGTTTCTGACCCTAACAAGGAGTTGTTCAAGACTTCTTTCAACCAGACTCACAACCTGGGTATCACTGGTACTTCTGGTAACACCAACTATAACATCAGTTTAGGCTACACCAAGACCGATGGTAACTTGAAGGCTGCAAAGGAGAACAATGTGAAGCGTTATAACGTGAACATGTCTATGAACAGCCAGATTAAGAAGTGGTTGAACGTGGGTGCAAAGGTTATGTACGTAGAGAAGGATTACACCTATCCTTATGGTTATGAGGCTAGTAACGGTGTAATGGGTCTGCTGTACTACACCATGCGTTTCCCTACTTTCTTCCCATTCGGTATTTCTGATGGTGGTCCAAGAGACGCTGCAGGCAACCTGACAGACGCAAGAGCTGCAACTGGTGAAGGTTTGTTGTTCCGTCATGGTAACGCTTATGTGGCTAACGAGGCTATCAACACCTCTAACGACCGCTACCTGACCTTAGGTGCTAACATGAAGCTGACTTTGGCTAAGGGCTTGTCTCTGTATGCAGACTACACTCGTGGTACTTACGACTATCAGCAGCGCGCTACCCGTCAGCCTTACTATGTGGCTAACTGGTCTTACCCTACTAGAACTGCCGTTACTACCAGTGACTTCCTGAGCAGAACATTCGTAAACCGCGTTACTAATACCTATAACGCTTACATGGACTACCTGTTCGATGTAAACAAGGATCACAACTTTGCTGTTAAGGTGGGTATGAACGCAGAAGACCTGAAGTACGACAACCAGAGCCTGTCTGTAAACGGTGTCCTGAACCCTGAGCTCCAGACCCTGAACCTGACAGAGAAGAATAAGGAAGCTACAGTAAGCGAGTCTATGAGAGACAGAGCTACTGCCGGTTTCTTCGGTCGTATCAACTATAACTACAAGGATACTTACCTGTTGGAGTTGAACGGACGTTACGATGGTTCTTCTTCATTCCGTCCAGGTAAGCAGTGGGCATTCTTCCCATCTGCATCTCTGGGTTACCGTATCTCTCAGGAGCCATTCTGGAACAACCTGAAGGACGTTGTAAGCAACTTGAAGCTGAGAGCATCTTACGGTTCTGTAGGTAACCAGGCTCTTTCTTCTTGGTATCCATACATCCCTACTCTTTCTACTGCTAACGTAAGCTGGGTAGGTACCGATGGTAACTTGGTAACTACAGTTTCTACTCCTGCTGCTGTGAACTCAGACATGACTTGGGAGAAGATCCGCACACTTGACCTTGGTTTTGACGCAAGCTTCTTGCAGGGCGACTTGAACCTGACATTCGACTGGTACTCAAGAACTAACAACGGTATGTTGGTTAGCGGTAATGAGATCATCCGTTACGTAGGTATCGCTTCTGCTCCACTGGAGAACGGAGGTAACATGAAGACCAACGGTTGGGAATTGGAAATCAACTACAACCATTCATTCAACAAGGACTTCTCTGTTTACGGTACATTCACCATGGCAGATGCTAAGTCTAAGATTACCAAGTGGAACAACACAACTGGTGCTTTGAATGGCTACTATGAGGGTAAGGAACTGGGCGAAATCTGGGGTTTCACTACCGACAGATACTATACTGCTGCAGACTTCAATGCTGATGGTACTCCAAAGGATGGTATCTCACAGAAGAAGCTGACTACCGGTTCATTCGTATATGGTCCTGGTGATATCAAGTATGTAGACTTGAATGGTGATAAGGAAATCAGCTCAGGTCAGGGTACAATCACAGATCATGGTGATATCAAGCGTATTGGTAACGCACTGCCAAGATACGAGTGGTCTCTCCGCTTAGGTGCTAACTACAGCGGCTTTGACTTCGAGGTATTGTTCCAGGGTGTTGGTAAGCGTGACATGTGGACCACTTCTTCATTGTTCGTACCTCATGCTGCTGGTGCTCAGATGAATATCTTCGAGGAGCATTTGGATTACTGGACTGAGTCTAACCAGAATGCTGCTTATCCACGTCCATATATCAACGCTGCGTTTGGTTCACTGTCTGGTCTTCCAGGAAACTCAGGTTGTAACAACTTCGCTCCTCAGACCAAGTACTTGCAGAACCTGGCTTACACCAGAGTTAAGAACGTGACATTAGGCTACACTATCCCAAGTGCTTTGACTAAGAAGGTTTCTATTGATAAGGTAAGAGTTTACTTCTCTGTACAGAACTTGTTTACATTCGACCATATCAATGGTATCATGGACCCAGAGTGTACTGGTGGTTGGTCAAGCTCAACAGTTAATGGTATCGATATGACTTATGCAGGTCGTGCAATGCCATTCAACCGTTCTTGGTCAGCAGGTGTTCAGGTTTCATTCTAAAATAAGAATTAATTATGAAAAAGATATTCTATAATACAGCAATAGCTGCCTTCGCTGCATTTGCATTCTGCAGCTGCGAAGATTATTTGGATAAGACCCCTCTGGATAGCAACTCTGATGCTACCAACTGGACTTCTGAGGCTTCTATTGAGCAGTTCTCTTGGAAATTCTACGGATATCTGTCAGAACTGAGTTATGGTTCAGGTTCAGGTAAGGGACAGTACCATGCAGAATCATTAACCGATGATTATGCTACTGAGTCATTCACTGAGTTCACCAAGAATATTCCAAACTCTGCTTCTGCTTGGAACAACCCATACGATCGTATTCGTGAGGCTAACATCATGCTGAACAGAATTGACTTGGTAAACATGCCAGAGGCTGCAAAGAACCACTGGAAGGGTGTTGCAAGATTCTTCCGCGCTCTTTACCACTTCCAGCTTGTAAAGACTTATGGTGATGTAGTCTGGGTTGGCGAGGAAATTGATTTCTCTAAGGAAGAGAACGTTACTAAGCCACGCGACTCTCGTGTTCTTGTAATGGATAATGTTATCGAAGACCTTAAGTTTGCTGCTGCTAACTGCTATGCTCCAAATGTAGCTGGCAAGAACACAGTAAACAACATGGTGGCTAACGCACTGTTGTCTCGTGCAGCTCTGTATGAGGGTGCCTGGGAGAAATACCACAAGCTGAGCGGTGGTCACCCAGAGTCTTTCTATACTGCTGCTAAGGACGCTGCTAAGGCTGTAATCAGCAGTGGTCTCTACACTATCGGTGATGACTACAAGAAGATGTACACTTCTCTGTCATTGGCTGACAGCAAGGAAGTTATCATGTTCAAGGTTTATACTTTGGCTAACGTAAACGGTGGTAAGGTAACAGCTGCTCACTCTCAGTACGGCTGGATTGACTCTTCTACTCCTACTTGGGGTCTGACCAAGAGCGCAATGGAGAACTACACCACTGCCGATGGTCTTCCTATCCACATGGTTCCTGACTACAACGACAAGACCATGGCTGGCATCTTTGAGAACCGCGACAAGCGTTTGAACGCTACCGTTTATGATCAGATTCTTCCTGTAGTACAGCTGGCTTACTCTTACAAGTTGTTGCAGGGTATCCTTTCTACTACCGGTTTCTGGACTAACAAGTTCCTGGATATGAACTGGTTGGTAACTAACGATAAGGGCGAGTACGTAAACAATCCTAACATTGCTCAGACTTGGAACATGCCATCAAACGATACTGATGGTCCTATCTTCCAGTACTCAGAGGTTTTGGAGAACTACGCAGAGGCTTGTGCTGAGTTAGGTGCTATCACCCAGAACGACCTGGACATCTCTGTTAACATCCTGCGTACTAAGCACGGTAAGATTCCTGCTCTGACACTTGTTGGTAAGGACGGTGTCTCTGTAAACGGTGTTGTTATCACCATGGCTCCAAATGATCCTGCTGCTAACGTCCTGATTCAGGAGTTGCGCCGTGATCGTCGTAGCGAGCTGATGGCTGATGGCTTCCGTCATGACGACTTGATGCGTTGGGCTTTAGGTGCTAACCTGGATACTAAGAAGAACCCTGACGGTTATGTAGGTGCTTCTATGGCTGCTATCAAGGACTACACAGAGAAGGCTGGTATCACCGTATCTTGGGACGATGTTATTGCTAAGAACTTCTTTGCAAATGGCTACAAGTCACCATACAACACATCTGCTGTAAACCACGGTGGTGCAATGGTAGATCGTACTTGGGATGACAAGTATTATCTGGAGCCTATCCCATCTGGCCAGATTTTGTTGGACAACAACTTGGAGCAGAACCCAGGTTGGAAATAATGCAATCCAAAATATACGAAAAAGGGTGCACCACACGGTGCATCCTTTTTTTTGTTCCGTAGATTTTCCGTCTTTTGTTATCACCCTATTAAAAAAAGAAGTAATTTTGTAGGATGAAAAAACCTAAGAAAGAAAATTACAGAACTATGAGAAATATCTTATTCGGTTTATTGGTTACAGGCTGTTTCTTCTACGCAGGGAACACCCAGGCACAAAGCCTTTCCGAGGCTGCCAAGCAGAAGATTGAAGAACGATTGAACCAGGAGCTTAGGTCCCAGCGCATTGCTGTGGGAAAAGCCAAGGTAGAAGATGTGCAGACTTCAAAGGAGAAGCGTAAGGATGTCGTTACCCTTCTGCTGAACGATAACTTCAGCTACGTGCCTTTCCGTGAGGAGAATGTAAAAGCACTCTATGCAGATATCCAAGCATTGATAGCCGATGATTTCCAGGGCTATCAGCTCAAGCTCAAGGCAAACAATAATTTCATCGAGAATCTTATCCCTCATAACCTGCGCACGGGCAAGAGTAAGGACAAGACATGGGCACCTAATGCCTCTCAGCCACTCATCAAGCGCGTGGATGAGCCTTACACTCCTACCGCAGGCTTGCTGAACCGCCATATTGCCATGTGGCAGAGCCACGGCTACTATTTTGAGCAGAAGCTGAACCGCTGGGAGTGGCAGCGTGCACGTATCCTCCAGACCGTAGAGGACCTGTACACCCAGAGTTACGTACTGCCTTTCCTGGTACCTATGTTGGAAAATGCGGGTGCTAACGTACTGCTGCCTCGCGAGCGTGACACCCGACGTGAAGAGGTGATTGTGGATAATGATGCCAACTCCGATGGCAAATACCAGGAGACTGTAGGCGTGCAGGCTTGGAGCGCTGGTGAAGGTACTGGATTTGCGCACAACAAGCAGGTCTATAAGGATTGGGAGAATCCATTTACGGATGGTACTTTCCGTCAGGTGACTACCGTGAAGAAGGGTGCTGCCAGTGAAGCTAACTGGGTACCTCAGATTCCTGTCACCGGTGAATATGCCGTATATGTGTCTTACAAGTCTCTTCCAAACAGTGCCGAAGATGCACTCTACACCGTTCATCACGAGGGTGGCAAGACTGCTTTCCGTGTGAACCAGCAGATGGGTGGTGGCACTTGGATTTACCTGGGCACCTTCAAGTTCAAGAAGGGTCAGGCTGGTAAGGTGACACTCTCTAACCTTTCATCAAAAGCTGGAAAGGTGGTGACTGCCGATGCTGTGAAGATTGGTGGTGGTATGGGTAACATTGCACGTTCCTTGAATGTGGAGGGTGCTACAGAGAACGTAAAGAGCAGCTCTGCTGAGAATGCTGAGACGGCTAAGATGATGGCCTTTGAACCTGACTATCAGGTGAGCGGCTATCCACGCTACACCGAGGGTTCTCGCTACTGGCTGCAGTGGGCTGGCGCTCCAGACAGCGTGTACAGCAAGAATCACGGCAGAAATGATTATAACGATGATTATCAGAGTCGTGCAGAATGGGTAAACTGGATGGCTGGTGGCTCACAGGCTCTGCCTAACCGCAAGGGTCTGAACGTGCCAATAGACTTGAGTATGGCATTCCACAGTGATGCGGGTACTACCCTGAACGACAGTATCATAGGTACCTTGCTCATCTATATGACCAAGACACAGGACCGTGAGACATATGCCAACGGTGCTTCCCGCTACTTGGCTGGTGAGCTGGCAGATTTGATTCAGACACAGATTGTAAGCGATGTACGCAAGCTGCACGCTCCTGAATGGAGCCGCCGTGGAAAGTGGAACTCATCATACTATGAGGCTCGCGTACCAGAGGTTCCTGCAGTATTGCTGGAGCTTCTCTCCCATCAGAATTTCGCAGATATGCGCTACGGTCTGGACCCACGCTTCCGCTTTACCGTGAGCCGTGCCATCTATAAGGGTATGCTGCAGTTTATTGCACAGCAGCGTGGCATGAGTTATGTGGTTCAGCCATTGCCTGTGGATCACATGCAGGTGGCCTTGAACGGCACTACCGCATCCTTGAGCTGGAAGGCTGTGGAGGACCCACTGGAGCCTACTGCAGTGGCAGAGCAGTATATTGTCTATACCCGTGTAGCCGATGGTGGATGGGATAATGGCGTGCTGGTAGCCGACAATCATTATGAGGCTGCTATCACCCCAGGTAAGGTGTATAGCTGGAAGGTTGTAGCCGTGAATAAGGGTGGTAAGAGCTTTGACTCTGAGATACTTTCTGCAGGTATTGCCGGCAGTGGTAAGCCTGTGCTTGTGGTAAACGGCTTTGATCGTGTAAGCGCTCCTGCAGATTTTGAGGCACCTGGCGAAGGCAGCAAGCTGATGGCAGGCTTCCTGGATGATTTTGATCACGGTGTGCCTTACCTGAAGGACATCTCTTATATTGGTAAGATGAAGGAGTTCCGCCGTGAAATCCCTTGGATGGACGATGATGCCAGTGGATTTGGCGACAGCTATGCAGATTTTGAGGATCAGGTAATAGCTGGTAACACATTTGACTATCCAAGCGTACATGGTGCTGCCCTTTTGGCCAACGGTATGAGCTTTGTTTCTTGCAGCAATGAGGCTGTGGAAGAAGGTTTGGTAAACCTGGCTGATTATGAGTTGGTTGACTTAATCTTAGGTAAGCAGTGGCAGACCAAGATGGGTAATGGCAAGAACTTCCCTCTGCAGTTTAAAACCTTTACTACCGCCATGCAGGAAAAGATTACCGCCTACCTGCAGCAGGCTAAGGGCAAGCTGTTCGTGAGCGGAGCCTATGTGGCTTCTGACATCTGGGACAACCCATTGGCTGCTAAGCAGGATGCTGACGTGAAGTTTGCCACCGAGGTGCTGAAGTACCAGTGGAGAGTGAACCAGGCTGCCCGTCACAGCGGTTTGAAGACTGTACAGAGTGGTCTTTCTAAGGTAGGTCAGCAATTTGATTATAGCGACACGCTGAATGCAGACTGCTACATTGTAGAGTCTCCTGATGCGCTGGAGCCTGCTTGCCCTGAGGCACAGACCGTACTGCGCTATACAGAGAACAACCTGAGTGCTGCTGTAGCCTATAAGGGTGAATACAGCACCTATGTCATGGGTGTTCCATTTGAGACCTTGCGCACAGAACAGGACCGCAACAGCTTCATGAAACTGGTGCTGGACACTCTAAAGTAAACACTTTAAGTTTCGCAAGTACATAAAAGCTTGTCCACATCATTGTCATCCTGAACGAAGTGAAGGATCTCGTCCAATCCACCGAGTTCATTCTAGTAATATTGGACGAGATTCTTCGCTAACGCTCAGAATGACAAAACGCTTTTAAAGAAGACATTTTAAAAAAGTACATATGAGAAAAGTAATATCTCTTTTGTTCCTCTGCATCTGTCTGAACCTACAGGCACAGAACTTCAAGTTTGCACAGCTCACCGACGTTCACCTGAACCATGAGAATGCAGGAAAGATTGAGGATTTGCTCAAGAACATTGCCCATATCAATGCGCAGGATGACCTGGATTTCGTGCTGATTACCGGAGATATTGCCGATGAGGGCGACCGTTACACGCTGGAGCGTGCCAAGGGGCTGTTCGACCAGCTGCGCTACCCTTACTACATCATTCTGGGAAATCATGAGACTACCTGGAGCGACAGTGGCTGTACGGCTTTTGAGGATGTGTTTGGCTATGAGCGCTTTGAGCTGCTGCATAAGGGCGTGTATTTCCTGGGCTTTAATTCTGGTCCACAGATGCGCATGGCCTACGGACATGTAGTGCCACAGAACATCTCCTGGATGAAGGAGAAGCTGGAGGAGCATAAGGATGTGCCTGCTATCATTGTGACACACTACCCCCTGAAAGCTGGCGATGTAGACAACTGGTATGAGGTGACAGATGCCCTTAGGCCTTATAACGTAAGACTCTGTATTGGTGGACATTATCATGTGTTCCAGCAGCACAGTTACGATGGCATTCCTGGTGTTTTGACCCGCCAGAGCTACCGGGATAAGAATGGCCTTTGCGGCTATGGCTTGTTTGAGGTAAAGGACGGAGAAATCCGCGTGAACGAGCAGAATGGGAAAGAGCCGCTGAAATACCTGGCAACTTACCCACTGAAGGGAGAAATTACGGGTAGAGACGTCAAGACTGAATACCCCGATTTCTCTGATAATCAGACCTACAAGAACGTGAAAGAGACCTGGATGAACCAGACAGGCGCTGGCATATACTGCTCTCCTGCCGTGGAGGGCGACAAGGTATTTGTAGCCGATGATATGGGTCGCCTGACAGCCTATCAGCTGAAGAACGGGAAGAAACTCTGGAGCTTCCAGGCAGGTAGGAGAATAGTAGGAACACCCGATGCACAAGATGGCATAGTGGTCTTTGGCTCTGCCGACAAGAATATCTATGGACTACACACGGCAGACGGCACTTTAGCATGGACGGTCTCTACCCAGGAACCAGTCTTAGGCGCAGTCACAATCCATCAGGGAATAGCCTATATAGGCGGCAGCGACCACTGCATGCGTGCCATCAACATCCATACGGGAAAGGAAGTGTGGAACTACGGCGGCGTACAGAGCTATGTACTTACCAAGCCACTGGTAAACAATAATCATGTGGTATTCGGCGCATGGGATAACACCCTGTATGCACTTGATACGCAGAGTGGTAAGGAACAATGGAAATGGGTGACAGGCTCTACGGACATGCACTACTCCCCTGCCCAGGTCTGGCCAGTAGAGGCAAACGGAAAGATATTCATCAGTGACCCACGACGTGTCATGACTGCCATAGATGCACAGAAAGGAACCACCGTATGGAGCACCAAGCAATCCATGGTGCGTGAGACCATTGGCTTGAGCGAGGATCATGAGCGCATCTACAGCAAGACCATGAACGACAGTCTGGTCTGCTACAGCGCTACTGCCAATGAGCCGCAGGAAATCTGGGCCACAGCAGTAGGATTTGGCTATGAGCACGGTCCATCCATGCCAGTAGAGAAAGAAGGCGTGGTCTATGGCAGCACCAAGGAAGGACTGATCTTTGCCTTAGAGGCAAAAACCGGAAAACTCCTGTGGAAGCACAAGGTAGGCAACTCACTCATCAGTACGGTTGTCCCAATAGGAAAAAAAAGAGTCCTGATAACCGCCACCAGCGGAGAAGCAGGCCTGCTGACTTGGAAATGACAGAAAGAATAACTATATTTGCAGAAAAATAAAATAAACAGATACTATGGAAAAAGGTAACAAGACAATGAATCCCTGGCTATGGGTGCCAACGCTCTATTTTGCAGAGGGTATCCCATACTTTGTAGTCAATAACATCTCCGTGATGATGTTCACCAAGATGGGTGTGCCAAATGGCCAGATGGCCTTCTTCACCACCCTGCTCTATTTCCCTTGGTTCTTGAAAGGCTTGTGGAGCCCTCTGGTAGACGTGGTCAAGACTAAGCGCTGGTGGATTGTCACCATGCAGATCCTCATGACCATCATGATGGCTGTACTGGCATTTACCCTGCCATTCCCTGGAAAAGAGATGATTGAGAGTGGACAGACACCTATGACCATGTTCTGGTTTACCTTGATCCTGTTTATCGTGGCTGCTTTTGCATCAGCTACGCATGATATTGCTGCCGATGGCTTCTACATGCTGGCACACAGCACCAAGAGCCAGGCTGCGTTTGTGGGTATTCGTAGTACATTCTACCGCGTGTCATCCATCTTTGGCCAGGGCGTGCTGGTCTGGATTGCCGGCTATACAGAGAAGAGTTCGGGCGATATCCCTTACTCTTGGCAGGTGACCTTGGGCGTGGCTGCTGCCGTGTTCTTCCTGGTGACCCTCTACCACACTTTCTGCTTGCCTAAGCCTGCAGCAGACAACGATCGTTCAAACGCTGCCGAGGGTGCCAATAAGGTAAAGGAGTTCCTGAGTTCTTTCTCTACCTTCTTCACCAAGCCTGGTGTAGGACTGGCCATTGCCTTCATGCTGCTCTACCGCTTGCCAGAGGGTTTCCTGATTAAGATGTGTCAGCCATTTCTGGTGGCAGATCAGGTTAAGGGTGGCTTAGGTTTGGATACTGATGCCGTGGGTATTGTCTATGGTACGGTAGGCGTCATCATGCTGCTGATAGGTGGTATCATTGGTGGTAACTACATTGCTAAGCAGGGCTTGAAGAAATCCCTGTGGATTATGGCTGCTGGTATGACACTGCCTTGTCTCACTTTCTGTTATCTGGCTGAGTGCCAGCCTGAGAGCATCTGGGCTATCGGTACAGCTATCGCCATTGAGCAGTTTGGCTATGGCTTTGGCTTCACCGCTTACATGCTGTACATGATGTACTTTGCAGAGGGCGAGTTCAAGACTTCTCACTATGCTATCTGTACCGCTTTCATGGCCTTGAGCATGATGCTCCCTGGCTTTGTGGCTGGTTATCTGCAGGAGTTCCTGGGATATGCTAATTTCTTCTGGATGGTGATTGCGTGCTGTGCTGCTACACTGGTAGTGACTTATCTGGCAGAACGTAAGGTGGACGAAGAATACGGAAAGAAATAATGAAAAAGATACTGACTTTAGTCTTGCTGGCACTGGCTTGTACCAGTCTGCAGGCACAGATTCGCATCATGACAGGCATTGAGGTGCTGAAGGATCAGAACTTCAAGTGTCTGGAGGGTAAGCGCGTGGGCTTGATTACCAACCCTACCGGTGTGGATAACCACATGGTTTCTGACATTGACATCCTGGCAGCTGCGCCTAACGTGAACTTAGTGGCACTCTACGGCCCTGAGCATGGCGTGCGTGGAAATGCACATGCGGGTGATGCGGTGAGCGACGAGAAGGATGCTGCTACGGGTCTGCCAGTCTATTCGCTCTACGGAAAGACGCGCAAGGCTACCCCAGAGATGCTGAAAGATATTGATGTGCTGGTATACGACATACAGGATATCGGCTGTCGTTCATTCACTTACATCAGTTCCATGGGCTTAGCCATGGAGGCTGCAGCAGAGAATGGCAAGGAGTTCATCGTGCTGGACCGTCCTAACCCACTGGGCGGGCTGAAGGTGGAAGGTAACCTGGCAGAGGACGACTGTATCTCCTTTGTTAGCCAGTTCAAGATTCCTTATATCTACGGACTGACCTGCGGTGAGCTGGCAAACCTGATTAACGAGGAAGGCATGCTCAAGAACGGCGTGAAATGCAAGCTGAGTGTGGTGAAGATGAAGGGTTGGAAGCGCAAGATGGACTATGTACAGACCGGCTTGCAGTGGATACCTTCATCCCCTCACGTACCTCATACCAACTCCCCTTTCTTCTACCCTGTAAGCGGTATCTTGGGCGAGTTTGGCTATGTGAGCATCGGCGTGGGCTATACCATTCCATTCCAGATGTTTGCCGCACCTTGGATAAAGGCCGATGAGATGGCAGATGCCATGAATGCCCTGAAGCTCCCTGGCGTCATCTTCCGTCCTATCTATGCCAAGCCTTTCTACAGCGTGTTCAGCGGTCAGCAGATAGAGGGTGTGCAGGTACATATCACTAACGTGCAGAAGGCACCGCTGAGCCCTATCAACTTCCTGTTCATGCAGGAAATGGCACGCCTGTACCCAGACCACAAGGTGTTTGAGCAGGCAGATAAAGGCCGCTATAACATGTTCGACATTGTGTGTGGCAGCAAGAACATACGCAAGAACTTTTCCATGAACCACAGGTGGTCCGACATTGAGGCTTACTGGAACAAGGATGTGAAGGAATTTAAAGAATTAAGTACAAAATACTATCTATACAAATGAAAAAAATAGCACGATTTATTGAAGAGGTCCAGGCACTTCTACCAGGTAACCGCGTGTATACCGATGAGCTGCGCCGCTTGGCATGGGGAACTGATGCAGGTTTCTACCGCCTGATTCCTCAAGTGATTATCCGTAGCGATGGTGAAGAGGAAATCTCCACCTTGCTCAAGTTGGCAACTAAATACGAGGTTCCTGTGACTTTCCGTGCAGGTGGTACCAGCCTTTCCGGCCAGAGTATCAGTGATTCTGTGCTGATTGTGGCAGGCAAGAACTGGGAAGGCTACAAGATTCACAACAATGGTGCGCAGATTTCCCTGCAGCCAGGTCTTGTAGGTTCTAAGGTAAACGACTATCTGAAGCCTTTTGGCCGTAAGTTTGGTCCAGACCCTGCCAGCATCAAGAGTGCCATGGTGGGTGGTATTGTAAACAACAATGCCAGTGGTATGAACTGTGGTACACATGCCAATTCAGACCGTATGATGACCAGTGCCAAGATGATTCTGCCAGACGGAACCATCCTGAACACAGGCGATGCGCAGAGTCGCGCTGCCTTCCAGGGCACCCACGCAGACATGCTGCTCAAGATTACCCAGCTGAGAGATAAAATCCGCAATAATAAAGAATTAGCAGAGCATATCCGCTTTAAATATGCCATCAAGAACGTAACAGGTCTGAACCTGCTCCCATTCTTGCGTTTTGATGATCCTATAGATATCATGGCACACCTCTTGGTAGGTTCAGAAGGTACACTGGCATTCCTGGCCGAGGTTACCATGAACACCCTGCCAGACCAGCCAGAGAAGGCTACTGCCATGCTGTATTTCAAGACCTTGCGCGATGCATGTCGTGCCGTAGTGAAGCTGAAGGGCCTGATTTCTGTAGAGGAAGAGAAGGTAAAGGCAGACACTACCCTTTCCGATGACGACAAGTTCATCATGGCCGGCGAGGCTGCCTTAGTGCAGAGCGCCGAGCTGCTGGACTGGAAATCCCTTTCCAGCGTAGATGACGCCAACTACCTCAAGATGGTAGCCGAGGAAGGTAAGGAGAAAGCCGAGGGTCTGACTGCCATCCTGACAGAGACCAAGGCATTCAGCAAGGAGGCACTGCAGAAGAACATCGCCCAGATGACCGAGGCATTGGCAGAGTTCGACATGTACAAGCCTGTAGAGTTCACACAGGACCCTAAGGTATATGGCAAGTTCTGGGCTATCCGTAGTGGTATCTTCCCATCAGTGGGTGGTACACGTAAGCCTGGCACTACCTGCTTGATTGAGGATGTGGCTTTCCATGTAGAGGATCTGCCAGATGCAACAGTGGAGCTGCAGAAGCTCATTGCCCGTCATGGTTATGACGATGCCTGCATCTATGGACATGCACTGGAAGGAAACTACCACTTCATCATCAACCAGTTGTTCTCAGACGATGCAGAGGTAGCACGTTATGAGGCATTGATGAACGATGTAAAGACACTGGTAGTAGATAAGTACAACGGTTCACTCAAGGCCGAGCACGGTACAGGTAGAAACATGGCACCATTTGTACGCCACGAGTGGGGCGATGCTGCCTATGAGTGCATGCGTGAGGTGAAGAACATCTTTGACCCACTGTGCATCCTGAACCCTGGTGTTATCATCAACGATGACCCTCGCTGCTACCTGAAGAACTTCAAGCCACTGCCACTGATCTTCAACGAGAAGATTGAGAAGATCCTGCGCGGTGAAGAAGTGTCTGCCGAGGATGCTGCACTGGCTAAGGTTGATAAGTGTATTGAGTGTGGCTTCTGCGAGGTGAACTGTGTATCTTGCGGCTTTACCCTTTCATCTAGACAGCGTATCGTGATTCAGCGTGAGCTCAAGCGCTTGCGTGAGTCAGGCGAGGACCCAGCACGTCTGGAGCTGCTGAAGAAGCAATATAAATATGCGGGCGAAGAGACCTGTGCTGGCGATGGCTTGTGCAGCATGTCCTGCCCTATGGGTATCAACGGTGGTGACCTGACTCACTACCTGCGCTCACTGAACTTGCCAAAGGGCAGCTTCGGTTATGGTGTAGGTCAGTTTGCAGCAGACCATCTGCACGGCGTGAAGAACGGTCTTCGCCCTGTGCTGAGCTTGGCTAACCTGGGCCATAACGTCTTAGGCACTACTGCCATGAGCGCAGTCTGCAAGGGCTTGCACAAGGCAGGCATGCCACTGTGGACCCCTGCCATGCCAAAGCCAGTCTATGGTGCTCCTACCCCTGAGAAGAAGAGCGACTTGAAGGTAGTTTACTTCCCAAGCTGTATCAACCAGGCTATGGGTACGCAGAAGAACTCGCCTTACAAGCAGCCACTGATGAATGAAATCACAGCACTGCTGGAAAAGGCAGGCTATGAGGTAATCTATCCTAAGAATATGGACAACCTGTGCTGCGGTACCATCTGGGAGAGCAAGGGTATGCCAGAGATTGCAGACCAGAAGTCTGCTGAACTGGAGAAGGCTCTCTGGGCAGCGTCAGAGGAAGGTAAGTATCCTGTACTCTGCGACCAGAGTCCATGCTTGCACCGCATGCGCAAGACCATCAGCAAGATGAAGCTGTATGAGCCAGTAGAGTTCATCTGGACCTTCCTGCGCGACAAGCTTACCTTCACTCAGCTGGATGAGCCAGTAGCTATCCATGTCACCTGCTCTACCCGCGAGATGGGATTAGGTCAGATGATTGTAGACCTGGCAGGTCTCTGCAGCAAGAACGTGGTAGTGCCAGAGGGTATTGGCTGCTGTGCGTTTGCCGGCGACAAGGGTTTCACTCACCCTGAGCTGAACGCCTACGCCCTGCGCAAGCTCAAGCCACAGGTAGAAGAAGCCAAGATAGAGGTAGGATACAGCAACAGCCGTACCTGTGAGATAGGTCTGAGCACCAACTCCGGTATACCATACGTATCCATTGCATATCTTGTAAACCGTTGTACAAAAGCTAAATAAATCATGAAACGTATTCAAGCCTTAGATATTTTAAGAGGAATTACCATTGCCGGGATGTTGCTAGTCAACAATCCCGGCAGTTGGGCACACATCTATACCCCACTGGAGCATGCGGAATGGAACGGTCTGACACCTACCGACCTGGTCTTCCCGTTCTTCATGTTCATCATGGGAATCTCCACCTACATCTCCCTGAAGAAGTACGAGTTCAAGTGTACGCAGGACACTGTCCTGAAGATTCTGCGCAGAACCATCGTCATCTTCCTGGTAGGCGTGTTCACCGGCTGGTTCTCCCGTTTCTGCAGCTACTGGCAGCACCCTACAGAGGATGTGGGCTTCCTGACCCAGCTGTGGGAGGCAACCTGGAACTTTGAGCACATGAGAATCTTAGGTGTGCTCCAGCGCCTGGCGCTTTGCTATGGTGCCGTTAGCATACTGGCTATCACCCTTAAGCACAAGCATTTACCTTATGTCATCGCAGGACTATTAGTGGTGTATTCCATCATCATCCTTACGGGCGATGGTTATGTGTACGATGGTGCCGTGAATATCCTGGGGCGTGTGGATGCTGCCATCCTAAAACCTGAGCACATGTATAAGGACAATGGCATAGACCCAGAAGGCCTGCTGAGTACGCTTCCATCCATAGCGCACGTGCTGATAGGCTTCCTGGCTGGCAAGATGGTGCTGGAGAACAAGGCCGACTTACCTGCCCTCATGCTCAAGCTGTTCCTTCTTGGCACGGTCCTGACATTCTGCGGTTTCTTGCTGCAGTACGGCTTGCCTATCAACAAGAAGATATGGTCGCCTTCGTTCGTCATGGTGACTTGCGGCTTGGCATCTAGCGCACTGGCCCTCATGATCTGGATTGTGGACATCAAGGGATGGAAGAAGTGGAGCCTCTACTTCAACTCTTTCGGTGTGAACCCACTGTTCATGTATGTGGCAGGTACACTGGCCAGCATCCTGATTTCACGTCTGGGCGTGCAGGGCTGGCTCATGAAGGACGTGCTGACACCTGCGCTGGGCGACCTGAACGCATCCTTGGCTTTTGCCCTGCTCTTCAACGTGTTTGTGTGGTGCATGGGCTATCCGCTGTACAAAAATAAAATTTACATAAAGATATGATACTGATTGCAGACAGTGGTTCTACCAAGACCGATTGGGCAGCCGTGGAGAACGGTGAGCTGGTTTGCAGAACCCAGACTAAAGGAATGAATCCTTTCTTCCAGACAGAAGAGGAAATGACGGAAGAACTCCAGAAAACCCTTCTGCCAGCATTACCACAGCTACCTGTTGAGAACGTATTCTTCTACGGTGCAGGCTGTACGCCTGAGAAGTGCCCTGTAGTGGCTAACACCCTGGAGAAAGCACTGAACGTAACGGGTAAGGCCGAGGTCTATTCAGACATGCTGGGTGCTGCCAGAGGTTTGTGCGGAAGGAATGAGGGTATTGTATGTATTATGGGTACAGGCTCCAACTCTTGCCTCTACGACGGCGAGAAGTTCACGGCCAACGTATCCCCACTGGGCTTTATCCTGGGCGATGAGGGAAGTGGTGCCGTGCTGGGCAAGCTCCTGGTAGGCGACCTGCTCAAGAACCAATTAGGCGAGGAACTGAAGGAAAAGTTCCTGCTGCAGTTTGGACTCACCCCTGCAGACATTATAGATAAGGTATACAGAAAACCATTCCCTAACAGATTCCTGGCATCACTGTCGCCATTCATCGCAGAGAACCTGCATCATCCAGGCATACGCTCCCTGGTAAAGGGCAGCTTCCTGGCCTTCCTGCGCAGGAATGTCATGCAGTACCAGAACTACCAGATGCAGAAGGTGCATTTCATTGGCAGTATAGCATACTACTACAAGGCCATCCTCACCGAGGCGGTGCAGGAATGCGGTCTTCATATGGGTAACATCATGAAAGCCCCAATGGAGGGACTCATTGAATATCATAAGATTTAAATAATCTAAACCTAAATAACTATGTTTACTAAGATTACTGAGCAGCCATCGCTTTACAATGACTTGGAGAAGAAATCGGTGCTTGAGATTCTGACAGACATAAACGCCGAAGATCAGAAGGTAGCTCTTGCTACACAGGAAGCCATTCCTCAGATTGAGAAACTGGTAAGTCAGATTGTGCCTCGCATGCAGCGCGGCGGTCGTATTTTTTACATGGGCGCAGGAACATCCGGACGACTGGGTGTGCTTGATGCCAGTGAGATTCCGCCAACATTCGGCATGCCTCCTACCCTGATTATCGGCCTGATAGCCGGTGGAGACACGGCCCTGCGTAACCCTGTGGAGAACGCCGAGGATGACACCAAGCGCGGATGGGAAGAGCTGGTGGAGCACGGCATCAATGAGAATGACACGGTGATAGGTATTGCAGCATCGGGCACTACCCCTTATGTGATTGGCGCCTTGCACGAGGCACGCGCACACGGCATCCTGACAGGCTGTATCACCAGTAACCCAGACACCCCTATGGCCGCAGAGAGCGATGTGCCTATAGAGATGATTGTGGGTCCTGAGTATGTCACCGGAAGCTCCCGCATGAAGAGTGGCACCGGCCAGAAGATGATCCTGAACATGATCAGCACCAGCGTGATGATTCAGCTGGGACGTGTGAAAGGAAACAAGATGGTGAACATGCAGCTCAGCAACCAGAAGCTGGTGGACCGAGGTACTCGCATGCTGGTAGAGGAACTTAACCTGTCATACGACCAGGCAAAGGCTCTGCTGCTCATGCACGGCTCAGTAAAGAAGGCATCGGATGCCTATAAAGCAAATCATTAAAAAGACATTATGCACATGAGAAAAGCCTTTATATTCACACTGCTGCTTGGCTTGACATCGGCTGTTCAGGCACAGCGTCTGGAGCGCGTGGCACCAGAGCAGGTGGGCTTGGACAGCAAGCATCTGCAGTTCGCAGACCAGGCTATCCAGGAGGAGATTAACAAGAAAGAGATACCGGGCGCAGTGCTGGCCATCGTACGCCATGGCAAGCTGGCTTACCTGAAGGCATACGGCAACAAGCAGATCTACCCAAAGACCGTGCCAATGACCACGAACACCATCTTTGATATGGCATCGTGCAGCAAGCCTATTGGCGCAGGCATCAGCGCACTGATTCTGGCTGAGCGAGGCAAGCTCCGCCTGAAAGACCCTGTGAACCGCTATATCCCAGGCTTTGAGAACTGGAAGCCTGCCGATGGTGGCGAAGAGGTGACCATCCGCATAGAGGACCTTATGACACATACCTCTGGCCTGCCTCCATACGCACCTACCGCTACCTTAGTGAAGCAGTATGGCTCTCCTAACCCTGATGGCTTGATGGAGTACATCTGCCATGTAAAGCGCAATTTTGAGCCTAAGACAGATTTTGATTATAGCTGTTTGAATTTCATCACCTTGCAGCATATTGTTGAAGTAGTAAGTGGACAGTCCTTGCGTGATTTTGCCCGTGAGAACATCTACGATGTCTTAGGTATGGACTACACAGACTACCTGCCTTGCAAGCCAAATGCCAAGGGCATCTGGGAGAACACCGTGGAGCCTCACTGGGCAAGCCTGATGCCAGCCGGACAGGACTGGAAATCCCTCATTGCCCCTACCACAAAAGAGACCGATGGCAGCGTGGTACGCTTAGGTACCGTGCATGACCCACTGGCCAGAGACCTGAACGGTGGTATCAGTGGTAATGCCGGTGTGTTCAGCTGTGCCGAGGACCTGGCTATTCTCTGCGCGTGCCTCCAGAACGGCGGCGAGTGGAACGGCAAGCGCATCCTGAGCAAGCAGACTGTAGAGGCAATGCGCCGCGTGCCTAGAGAAGTAGCTACCATAGGTAGAACCTTAGCATGGGATATGTTCACTGCATACGCCAGCAACAATGGTGATTTCTTCTCTCCAGAGACCTACAGCCATACCGGATTTACCGGAACAGAGATTGTGATAGACCCTGTGACAGACACCAGCGTCATCATGCTCATCAACGCTGTTCACCCAGACGAGGGCCACAGCGTGGTACGTCTGCGCTCTCTGGTAAGTAACGTGGTAGCTGCCAGCATTCTGCAGGACGATGCACTCTGGCAGGATGAGACGCATAACGCGCACTGGTGGAAGCGCTATCAGGAGTTCATGGACGATGCTCCTATCACCTCTAATGATATTGTCATGTTAGGCAACAGCCTGACAGAGAATGGTGGCGACTGGAGTGGCCTGGGTTGGAAGAACGTGAGAAACCGTGGAATCATCGGTGACATCATCGATGGTTTGGACAACCGTCTGCATCAGATTCTCCCTGGTAAGCCAAAGAAGATTTTCGTGATGTCCGGAACAAACGATGTCTCACACAACCTGAGCACAGACAGCATCGTGAAGCTCACCGACAAGCTGATTACCCGCATTCAGAAAGAGAGTCCAGACACAAAGATCTACCTGCAGAGCCTGCTCCCTATCAACGAAAGTTTTGGACGCTACAAGCGCCTCACCGGTAAGACCGAGCAGTTCCCAGAGATAAACGCAGAGCTGGAGAAACTCGCTGCAGAAAAGGGCATTCAGTTCATTAACCTCTTCCCACTCTTCTGTGAAGAAGGAACCAACGTATTACGTAAAGACTTGACCACCGAGGGCCTTCACATCAACAAGGAAGGCTACAAGATTTGGTGCAAGGAACTCAAACGCGTAGTGAAAGACTAATTTACACAAGGGGACACCCTACTGTCATTCTGAGTGAAACGAAGTAATCTCGTCCAATATAGCTAAGTAATATTGGACGAGATCCTTCACTGGCGTTCAGGATGACAATGCTACACAATGCACCCTTTTCTTTTCTCCTTTTATCAGACTCCCCTTGGCCCCCAAGGTGCGAAAGCCTCCATGTTGCGATGACTTTTCCAACTCGTTAGAAAAGGGGACAGGGACCTGTCCCCGCGTCCCCCTTCAATTGGTCTTCTGCACTGTGCTTTTTTGTTTTCCTCTTTTTTTTCATAAATAAACCCTAAAAGTTTTTTGTCTAACTTTTAGGGTTCACTTCAGACCCCGAGTGGCGAAAAACATCCCTCCCAGACTATAAAAATGTTCAAAAATGACAAAATTGAAATGAAAATGACCGAAATTATAAGAAATTATAGAAATGTCGACATAAATATAATGAATTGACCCTGTCTGCGTTTTAGTTTTGCAACAGAAATGAATTTATAAACTAAGCAAAAGGAAAATGAAAAAGATTACAATTGCAATGTTGGCCATGGGAATCATGGCAACATCTTGTCAGAAAGACGACGATCATGAAGTCAAGTCCTCCGTGCCAATGACCATCCACGCGTTCTGCCAGGAGCTCAAGAGCGCTACCCGTGCAGCTGTGGTAGACCGGTATGACATCGTTTGGAGTGCAAACGACAAACTCTTCGTTATGGATGGCGTAACAGGCGTATCAAACGATACGTTTACCTTGATAAGCGGAGAAGGCACCAACACCGGTACGTTCAAGCAGGACGGTACTGCAACTTTCACTAGACGGGTGAAGGCGTATTATCCTTCTACCCTCATGCAGAACGGGAAATTGGTTTGGCCGGCAACTCAGACTGAAAACCAGGCTATCCCGATGTACTGCACCAAGGACTACTTCTCCAATATGGAGGACCTGACTTTCAACAGCCTCTGTTCTGTTCTTCAGGTTGTTTTCAACACCAAGCAGGAGAACGTCGTGCTCAAGTCCATTGAGATAAAGGATGGCAGCAAGACGATGAGCGGCGAGTTCGAGGTAGCTCCTTCTGGCAGGGCGATTATCAAGGCTACTGACCATGCTGGCATTACCCTGGATTTAGGTACGTCTGGAGTGGCTCTCGGTACTGGGGCCAACTTCTTCCATCTGTTTGTGCCTGCCGGTGATTATGAGGACCTGACCTTCACGTTTACCGCCATGGACGGAACTCAATGTGTGGTCAGCGGCTGCAAGGCCTGTATCGAGAATAATACGTTTAACCGAATTACGATCACTGGCTCTCAATTCAGATCTGCCGTTCCTGCTGGCGCGCTTCCAGGCAAGTTCAGCGTAAGTAACGACGACGGCAAGCACGTCACTCAGGTTTTCTTCGCACAGGGCAACTTGTATTACGACGGTAAGTTGTTCAAGTTCGAGGAGAAACAGGAACAATATAAAAATGTGTGGTACATAAACCATGTTTCTCATTTCTACTGGAGTACTTCGCCTTACGTAGCTTATGCTACTGGTTATAATGATGAGCGTGCTAACAGAAGTGATCAGCTCTTCACGAACGCCACAGAGACCACTTCAAGAGAAACCTTCAGCGTGGATGTAGACGGCAAGCCACAGTACGGCTGGCGTGCACTCTCTCTGGCAGAATGGGTATATTTGCTTGAGAAACGAACAGTCAACGGTGGCAAGGGAAAAGACAGAAGCTTTTCTACGAATGTATATTATAATGGAATTAGAGGTTTCGTGATCTATCCAGACGACTATACCGGAAAACCAATTGAAGGCCAAGTATCTGAGCTTCCAGAGGGCGTAGTCTTCTGTCCTGCGACAGGTGTCCGATTTTCTTCCTGGGTTGGAAATCCACGCGACGTCCATCAATATTGGACCTCAACGATGACTGACGAAAAGTTTGCCAACGCTGTCGTGGCCATAAAAGACGCCACCTTATCTTGGGATGAACCACGAGACCGCTACGAAGGTTCCAGCCTCCGTCTGGTCATTGAATAACCGTGTCACGGGGACAGGTCCCGCGCGCATAAAGTCAAAGATTTTCGCACTTTGGGGTCTTCAATCAGACCCCAGGGTGCGTTTGTCTGTGTTTAATTTTGTATTTTTTCTGTAAAAGTTGTCACAAATAAACTATTTTTGCGTCATAGGAATAAAAGCAGAACAATGAATACCGAGTTGTTTACACAGAGAGTCCAGCGCATGCGCCCCATGCTGCTATCCACGGCCTTAGGAATCTTAGGCAATGAGGAAGATGCAGAAGATGTGGTGCAAGATGCCCTGCTCCGCTTGTGGCAACTCCGTGAAGAGGACATTCAGAATCTGGAAGGTATGGCACGCGTGATTGTCCGCAATCTGGCAGTGGATAAGGTCCGGAAGCGCATTCCTTTCTCTGGCGTAGACGATGTGGATATTCCCGATGTCACCACAACCGAATACATGAGCGAACGTGAGGAACGACTGATGGCACTGGTAGAGGCATTGCCCGTCCTTCAGCAAACCATATTAAGGCTCAGGCACATGGAGGGTATGGAGATGAAAGACATTGCGCAAATAGCAGGAACCACCGAAGCAAATATAAGAAAGATACTAAGCAGGTCCCGAATGAAACTGTTAGAACAAATGAAGAAAGGAGGAATCAAATGAAGCAGATAGAAAAACTCATAGAAAAATTCATGAATGCAGAAACCACACTGCAAGAAGAACAAACTCTTTATACCTATTTTAAAAAGAAAGACATTCCTGAAGAGTTGGAAGAGTATCGTGAGTTCTTCTTAACTTTAGGAGAAGTAGCACCGGCCATTCCAAAAGCCAAGACAGTATGGCTGCGAAAGCCATTACGCTGGGTTGCTGCAGCATCAATCTTGCTAGTTTTAGGTGGAGCAAGCCTATGGGGCTTGCAGAAAGACCAGAAAGAAGAACCAGTCTGCTACCTCAAGATCAACGGGGAAGTCATCACTGACAAAGAGATTGTCTTGAAACACATGCAAGAGAAAATGGCCCTGCTCATGCTTTCTGAGGAAAGACCACAGTTAGAATTCGTAGGAAAAACTATAGAACAATGAGAAAAGAAATGTTACTGCGCCTCACGCTCATCTGTGTGATGGCCCTCTCAGGAATCTCTGCTGCTCACGCACAGAAAGGGTTAGAAAAACTGGAATCAGCCCGTATCTTTAACAATAAGATAAAGGGTATGGAGGTTTTAGAAGAGTCTCAAGTAGAAGGAAGCGACTTGGACAAGTTCAAAATGACTTTATGGAAAGCAGTAGAATGCAAGTGCACCGATGAAGCTTTAGACCAGATTACTAAAATCATCATGGCCGATGCACAGAAATTCACAGAAAAGGAAGTGAAGAAAAAGGCAGGCAAACTGGTCTATTGCCTCTTTGGTTTTGACAACCCTAAGAAAGACAATACAAAATGCTACTTCATGTTCTGTCTGGGGAAAAACAACAAGATAGATTGTTCTTATGTAGAAACCTCGGCTACCATGAAAGAAATGCGCAGCATGCTGATTATCTATTCAGATATGGCTGATGATTTTTCTACTGATGACCCGGTAGGAAAAATGAATTTCATCCAGGACTCATTTCAGGGTCTCAACCAAGTAGTATCGGAAATGGCAAATCTCTCTGATATGAACAATTGAATTCCTCCCCACTTTGTCATTCTGAGTGAAACGAAGTAACCGAACTTGTTCGCTCTCATAGCGAAGCGGAGAGAGAATCTCGTCCAATCCAGTTAAGTAATATTGGACGAGATCCTTCACTCCGTTCAGATGACAAAGTGGGGAGGTGGATTGTCATTCTGAGCGAAAGCGAAGAATCTCGTCCAACCCAGCTAAGTAATATTGGACGAGATCCTTCACTGCGTTCAGGATGACAAAGGGGCCCGCCTACCCAATAAAACCACCCCCACTCCAACCACCAGCACCCACCACCAAACGGGTGTTTTATTTTTCGTCTCCACCACCCTCACTATCCGGGGGACAGTGTCCACCCTATGGATGTAGGTGGTGTCATGCAGCAGCTTGTAGCGGAACTCCGTCTTGGTCCTGTCCCGGTAGAGCGTATCTGTCTTGAGGTACGCATGGGCCAGCGAGTCAAAATGGTAGGACGACGGACGGTACTTCTCCGTATGATTCTCCAGCACGCAGATGCTGTCATACTGCTGATGCGCCTGCCAGAGTGTGTCATGGAGCATGTGCTCCACCACCTCTGTGCTTACCGTCCTACAACTGGCTGTACTCAGTAACAGCATCGAAACAAGGGCAAGCCTTAGCGGGATTAAGGTGATGATGGTCAGTAATTTCGGCATGCGGATAACGGGTTTTCAAGTCCTTCAATAACGTAAGCATGGCCGCTTTCTGCTCGGCCGTGCGAGTATCACAGGGATGGCCCTTCTCATCCAGGCCACCTTCATAGCAGATGCCGATGGAGTGCTGGTTGTGCCCCCTGCAGTGGGCACCTACCAGGCTCTCTCCGCGGCCCGTCTCAACAGTCCCGTCACGGCGTATCACATAGTGATAGCCAATGCCGTTCCACCCCAGCTGCCTGTGCCAGGCATCAATCTGGAGGGCGCTGGACTGCTGACTGGGCATGACTGCACTGCAATGAATGATCAGAAGTGCAATCCACCGCATGGCTTATTCTCCCAGGCTGTTGTCGTCTGAACCGTTACCGCCAGGGACTGGGGTGCTGCCGCCGGTTGAACCGCCAGAGGTTCCGCCCTGGGTGTTACCGCCCTGAGTGCCGCTGCCAGAAGTCTGGCCGCCCGAAGTACCACCCTGACTGTCGCCATCCGATGGTTTCTTGTCCTCCGCGTTCAGGTCCACCACGGTCTCGCCGGCCTTCACGGCCTTGATGACCGCATCCTGTGCCTTGCGACTGGCCACCAGGTTGAACTCCGCGTCGTTCATCAGGTTCTTGAACTCGTTGCCTGGCTCCCAGATCACGTTCACGGCAGTGATGTTCTGAGCGCTGAACTTGTCGGCAGTCTCCGCACCGCGGGAATTCAGTGACACGGAAAAATCACCCAGGTCGCCCAGGCGGATCTTCTTGCCGTCCAGCAGCATCTCACGCATACAGTCCACTGCCATGTAGAGGATGGCATTGATGTCGGCGCGAGAGTACACGCAGCCGTGGCTGGCAATGTGCTTGGCAAACTTCTCGATGGTCATCACATCGTTGTACTGTGAGATGGCAAACGCATTCAGCGTCTCGGTGGCTACCAGCGCCACATCGTCTGGGTCTGGCGTCTGATTGTTCTTCTTGGCCTCGTTGATACGGCCCTTGGCAGCGTTAATGGCAAACAGGTTGGTGTTTACCGGACGCATTACAATGGAATAGTTAATCATAGTTTTGGGGTTTTGGGTTTTGAGTAATGAGTAATGAGATTTGGGGGTTTTCACTGATGGGTTCCCTTCTTCTTCACTGATGACCGGCGCCAGCCTTCAGTGATGACCGGGAAGGTGCATCGTTTGGGGGCCTCCATAAGTGTTATACCAAACGTGTGCCGTTCATGTCTATTTGCGGCTTTCCCAAGTACTTGAAAACAATGGCCAACTGCTTATCGTTCAGCTTTTTCTGCGTCTTTAAATATTTTTGAGATTTCAGTTCACGCATCAGCCTTGGGTGCTGCTCCAACCATCGGGACAAACGGCGCAGGGCTGAGGCATGGCTAAGTCCGGGAGCATAGAGCGCAGCCAACTCTTTCTTGGTCATGCCACGCGAAAAGATACATGTGCTCATTTTT
>JAUNHZ010000156.1 GCA_030523705.1 Bacteroidales bacterium | reverse complement strand
GAAATTCAGTGAATAAAAAAGGTCTGCTTGAAATAGCAGACCTTTTCTTATTTAATCTATATTTATCTAATATCCAAAAAGCTACTGAAACCTGTGATGTTAAAAACAGATTTAACAGCCTCTTGAACATTTTTTACAACTAAGCTGCCTGCATGAGCAGTAACCTCTTTCTGAGTTCCAAGTAATACACGTAAGCCAGAGCTGCTGATGTAATCCATCTCTTCACAGTCAAGTACTAGCTCAACTCCTGTCTCTTGTGCTAATGGAGCTAAAACTTCATTCAATTCAGCAGAGGACGCAGTATCAACTCGACCTTCGATTGCTACAATAACTCTGCCTGGTTCTCTTGTAATAGTTGTTTCCATATTTACTTGTCTATTAAAGGTTTGCCAATTCTATTAGTTTGTTTACTGCCTGACCTACGCCATCTGGGTTCTTACCTCCAGCAGTTGCGAAATGAGGTTGTCCACCTCCGCCACCTTGGATCAGCTTAGCAGCCTCACGGATCATCTGACCTGCATTTAAGCCATTATCTTTTACCAAGTTTTCGCTTAGCATGACAGTTAAGGTTGGCTTATTGTTCTCAATGCTACCACAAGCGAAGAGTAAGTTGTCGCCCATCTCTCCACGTAACTGGAAGGCAATATCTTTCATGATGCTTGCAGGAACCTGGAATACACCAGAAATGACCTTGACACCATTTACCTCTTGTGCCTTCTGAGCCAACTGAGTCTTTAAGATAGAAGTCTTTTCTTTGGCTGCATCTTCAACTTTCTTCTTCAGCTCATTGTTCTCTTCAATAGCCTTACGGATAGCAGCCTTAAGGTCTGGCGCATTATTGAAGAATGCAGAGATTTCTCGGATGGTGTCTTGCATCAAGTCAACCATGTTCTCTAATTCTCCACCAGTTACAGCTTCAATTCGACGAACACCTGCAGCTACAGAACTTTCAGAGATGATGCGTACCATGCCGATATTTCCGGTACGAGAAGTGTGGCAGCCACCACAGAATTCTACACTCTCTCCAAATTGAACTACACGAACCTTGTCGCCGTATTTCTCTCCAAACAAGGCAATTGCACCAAGTTCTTTTGCCTTCTCAATAGGGTAGTCACGATATTCTGTCAAAGGAATATTCTCACGGATTTTCTCGTTGACAAAATGCTCTACCTGGCGTAACTCTTCATCGGTAACCTTCTGGAAATGAGAGAAGTCGAAACGGAGACTGTCTGGGGTTACCAATGAGCCCTTCTGCTCTACATGTGAACCTAAGACTGCACGGAGTGCCTGATCCAACAGGTGGGTACAAGAGTGGTTGCACTCACTAGCACGACGCTTCTCTGTATCAACGCAAGCCATGAACTCAGCCTCTGGGTGTTCTGGCAATTTCTTGGTAATATGAATTGGCAGGTTGTTCTCTTTCTTGGTGTCAATGATGTCAATAGTCTCAAATTCGCTGCAGATTACACCACAATCTCCAACCTGACCACCACTTTCTGCGTAGAAAGGAGTGACATCCAGCACTACTTGGTAAAGTGTCTTGCCCTTTTGAGTTACCTGACGATATCTCAAGATGTGACAATTATATTCGGTGTAGTCGTATCCAACGAACTGAGTTTCACCTTCCTGTAAAACAACCCAGTCGCCAGTCTCAACTGCAGCAGCATTTCTTGCACGTGCTTTCTGCTTCTGCATTTCAACATCAAAATCCTGCTCGCTAACGGTCATGCCATTTTCACGACAAATCAGTTCGGTCAAGTCCAATGGGAAACCATAGGTGTCGTATAAGGTGAAGGCATTAACACCAGAAATCTCTGTCTGTCCAGCAGCCTTAGTCTCAGCAATAACCTTGTCAAGCAAGCGGATACCAGTTTCCAATGTACGCAAGAAAGATTCCTCTTCCTCTTTCATAACCTTTACGATTAATTCCTTTTGAGCTTCCAATTCCGGATAAGCATCGCCCATAGATTCAATCAAGGTTGGGAGCAACTTGTACATAAAGGCTGCTTTCTGACCAAGGAATGTATAGCCATAGCGTACTGCACGACGCAAGATACGGCGAATTACATAACCAGCCTTAGCGTTGCTTGGCAGCTGACCATCAGTAATGGCAAATGCAATTGTACGAACATGGTCTGCAATTACACGCATGGCGATATCTGCCTTTTCGTCCTGGCCATATTTCATGCCAGAAAGCTGGCCGATGGTAGCAAGCAATGGCTGGAACACGTCGGTATCATAGTTAGAAGTCTTGCCCTGGAGTGTACGAACCAAACGCTCGAATCCCATACCTGTATCAATAACTTTTGCAGGAAGTGGCTCCAAGCTGTGGTCAGCCTTTCTGTTGAACTGCATGAATACAAGGTTCCAGATCTCAATAACCTGAGGATGATCCTTGTTGACAAGCTGAGCGCCAGGGATCTGTGCCTTCTCTTCGGCACTACGAGAGTCTACATGAATCTCTGAGCAAGGTCCACAAGGTCCTGTGTCACCCATCTCCCAGAAATTGTCATGCTTGTTACCATTGATGATATGATCTTTAGGAAGGAATTGTTCCCAAATGGCAGCTGCTTCGTTGTCTCGTTCCAATCCTTCTTCAGGAGAACCTTCGAATACTGTAGCATACAAATCTTTTGGGTCCAGTTTCAATACATCAACAAGGTATTCCCAGGCCCAACTGATTGCTTCTTTCTTAAAATAATCACCAAAAGACCAGTTACCTAACATCTCAAACATAGTGTGATGGTAAGTGTCGTGGCCTACTTCTTCCAAGTCGTTATGCTTGCCACTAACGCGGAGACATTTCTGTGAGTCTGCTACGCGCTTGCTTTGAGCAGGGCGGTTTCCAAGAATGATATCCTTGAACTGATTCATTCCTGCATTTGTAAACATCAAGGTAGGGTCATCCTTTACCACCATAGGTGCTGATGGTACAATGAGATGCTCTTTTGATGCAAAAAAACTCTTGTAAGAGTCTCTGATTTCCTTTGCAGTCATCATTATTTTTATGTTATGAGTTAATATTCGACAAAAAGTTTTGCAAAGATACTCAGTTTTCACTATTTTTGCCCCATTAAGTAGAAAAAATATTAAGAAAATAGTATTCAATCCTCTGATAAAGAGCAAAGATATGGCCTATAATCCGAACAAAGAGTTAAAGTTGTACTACTCCATCAGTGAGGTTGCCGAAATGTTTGGCGTTTCGGAAACTTTACTGCGTTATTGGGAGAAAGAATTTAAGAATATCCACCCAAAGAAGGCGAACCGAAATATCCGTCAATATACGAAGGAGGACATTGAGGAAGTTCGCAGTGTGTATCATTTGGTAAAGGAGAAGGGTATGACGCTAGAAGGAGCACGTAAAGTTCTCAAGAGCAGCAAAGATGGAACATCTAAAGTTGCCGAGGCATTGGATAGGTTGAAGTTGGTCCGAGAGGAACTCGTACAGATAAAGAAAGAGTTAGACTTTATTGTCTAACTCTTTTGTTTTTATGCTTAATTTGTACGGTTTACAGATTTTAGGTTCTCCACACCTTTCAGGTTGCTGATGATGGTCTGTACGTCATCTACATCATGCACATAGAGTTGGATGTCTCCTTCAAAGATGCCATCTTCTACTTCTATGTAAACCTTATGGATGTTCACGTCAAGTTTTCTTGATAAAATTTCCGTGACTTCATTTAACAAGCCTATTCTGTCTATACCTTTAATATTAATATTAACAGGGAAGAATAATTGCTTGTGTGTATCCCACTTAGCTGATAAAATTCTTGGGCCGTAGCTGGCTTTTAATTTTGCGGCTTCTGGGCATTGGCGTTTATGAATGATGACGTGATTGTGATCATCTACAAATCCTAAGACATCATCGCCTGGGATTGGATTACAACATGATGCTATGGTGTAGTGATTCTTCAGGGTTTCCTCATTTAACTGGATGGTCTTTTTGATGTCAATCGTAGGGAGAACGCCTGTATCCTTCTTCTCAACTTCTTTCTTCTGCTTTGATTTCTTGCCAAATGGAAGATTCAGCAGCTTTCGCCAATTACCGCCAACTTTTCCTCGGATATAATTGTAATCGCTATCTGTCAATGCAATGGTTTGCTTACCAATGCTTTGAAGAAGCTCTTCACGAGATTTAAGCTCGTGATACTCAACAAGCTTATCAATATTCAGCAAGTCGTATTCCAACTCATGCTGATTGAAGAAATTGGCTAATAGGTCTTCTCCCTTTTTTTGCCATTCGCGTTGTTCTCTGCGCAGGATAGCTGTGATTTTTCCCTTAGCCTTAGCTGTTGCGGCAAACTCTATCCAGTTTGGCTGTACATGCTGTGACTTTGACGTAAGGATCTCAACTTGGTCTCCACTCTGAAGCTTATGGCTGATAGGGACAAGCTTATGATTGACTTTTGCGCCAATGCAGTGACTTCCCAAGAATGTATGGATAGAGAACGCAAAATCCAGTGCCGTACAATTCTGTGGGAGAGTTCTCAACTCACCTTTAGGCGTAAAGACGAAAATCTCTTGCGCATAAAGATTCAGTTTGATGGTTTCAAGAAAGTCCATTGCATTAGGCTGAGGGTCGTCCAGGATTTCCTTGATGGTCCTCATCCATTTCTCAAGTTCTTTCTCTCCATCATCTTCATGGCCATTCTTTTCTTTGTATTTCCAGTGTGCCGCAAAACCCTGCTCTGCGATTTCATGCATTCGGGTACTACGAATCTGCACTTCAATCCATTCACCCTTATGGCTCATGAGCGTAACATGTAACGCCTGGTAGCCATTTGCCTTTGGGTGGTTTAACCAATCACGAAGGCGTTCCGGATGGGCTTTGTAAATTTGAGATAACTGGACATAAATGTTGAAACAGTCTGTCAGCTCTGTCTCTGGTGTCTCTGGTGAGAAGATAATGCGTACGGCTAGAATGTCGTAGATTTCCTCAAAAGAGACATGCTTAGTCTGCATTTTGTTCCAGATGGAATATGGAGATTTAACGCGTTCTTTGATTTCATACTTGAATCCTAGCTTGTCTAGTCGCTCTCGGATTGGGGCTGTGAATTCTTCGAACACAATATCACGTTCTGCCTGTGTATGCTCAAGTTTGGCTTGTATGGCGTTATATTCTTCTGGATGCTCATGCTTGAAACTCAAGTCCTCTAGCTCTGTCTTTATCTTGTTCAGACCCAGACGATTGGCTAACGGTGCATAGATATAAAGGGTTTCTCCAGCAATCTTGTATTGCTTACTTGGAATCATGGAACCCAGCGTTCGCATGTTATGCAGACGATCGGCAATCTTTATCAGAATCACTCTGATATCCTCGCTCATGGTGAGCAAGAGTTTCTTGAAGTTCTCTGCCTGAGCAGATGCATGGTCGCCGAAAATACCACCGGAAATTTTAGTCAGTCCATCTACAATGACTGCAATTTTATCTCCAAAGATATTCCGGATGTCGTCCACAGTATAATCTGTGTCTTCAACCACATCGTGAAGGAGAGCCGCACTAATGGATGTGGAGCCTAAACCAATTTCTTCACACGCAATCTGTGCCACTGCAATAGGGTGCATAATATAAGGCTCTCCAGATCTACGGCGGACACCTTTATGTGCCTGACGTGCGAAATTGAAAGCTTTATTTATCAGCTCAACCTTCTTGCGATGCTTGGTGCTTAAGTAGGTATCTATAAGATGCTGAAAAGCTTCATCTACTTCTTGGTTCTCTTGGAACTCTTTATCTGGTCCTATTTCATCCATGACCAATTCCCGTT
>JAUNHZ010000155.1 GCA_030523705.1 Bacteroidales bacterium | reverse complement strand
TGCTCAGGACCTTAAAATATGTTTAATGTTATAGTGCTGCGAAATTAAGGTTCATTACTATGCCTGGACATAAGTAATGATCAGGAGAAGTCTTCTATTATGGTAGAGAAAGTCCACCATTACGGACTGTTCAGTCCGTCCTTGCGGACTGCGCAGTCCACGGCTACGGACTACCCCGGTATACTATAATGAACAGAAGTGTTTTTAATAAAGCAAGTGAGGGCGTGTCAATAATGACACGCCCTCCTCTTCTTTATCTATAATCCTTGGATTAATCCTCGTCCTTCTGCTGAGCTTCGAACTCTGCAACAAGCTTGTTCTGAACATCACCAGGTACCAACTCATAGCTAGCAAACTTCATGATAAATGAAGCACGGCCACCTGTAAGAGAAGACAGAGCTGTAGAATAGTTGCTCAACTCCTTCAAAGGCACCTTAGCCTGCAGTTTCTCATAACCAGCCTCAGAGCTCATACCGATAATCATACCACGGCGGCCCTGGAGATCACTCATGACATCACCCATACGGTCAGATGGAACAAATACCTCTACATCGTAGATAGGCTCCAACAACTTTGGACCTGCCAACTTGAAGGCCTCGCTAAATGCGTTACGACCTGCCAAGGTGAATGAAAGTTCGTTAGAATCTACTGGGTGCATCTTTCCATCGTAAACAATAACTCGTACATCACGAGCATAGCTACCAGTCAATGGACCGCGCTCCAACTTCTGCATGATACCCTTCTGGATAGCAGGCAAGAAACGAGCATCGATAGCACCACCTACAATAGAGTTCACGAATACCATCTTGCCACCCCAATCCAGGTCTACAGTTTCAGTACCCTTTACGTTCATCTTGAACTCCTGGCCATTGAACTTATAGGTATCAGGAGCTGGCATACCTTCATAATAAGGCTCTACAATCAGGTGAACCTCACCGAACTGACCAGCACCACCAGACTGCTTCTTATGACGATAATCTGCACGTGCAGACTTAGTGATAGTCTCGCGATATGGAATACGTGGCTCAGAGAATTCGATCTTCAGTTTCTCATTGTTCTCCATTCTCCACTTCAAAGTACGCAAGTGGAACTCACCCTGACCATGAACAATTGTCTGACGCAATTCCTTAGACTGCTCTATAACCCATGTTGGGTCTTCCTGGCTCATACGGTTCAGGATCTGCATCATCTTCTCAGTCTCAGCCTCATTAACAGCCTTGATAGCACGAGAATACTTTGGATTAGGATACTTGATCCAGTTGAAACGGTTCTCTGAGTTCTTGTCGTTCAGGGTATTACCGGTCTTAACATCCTTCAGTTTCACTGTACAACCAATATCACCAGCCACCAGTTTCTCTACCTTCTCTCTGTTAGCACCAGCACAAACGAACAACTGAGCAATACGCTCCTTTGAACCACGATCAGCATTTGTCAAATCATCGCCTTCCTTTACAGTACCAGACATAACCTTGAAATACTGAACTTCGCCGATATGTGGTTCTACTGCTGTCTTGAAGAAATACAATGAAGTAGGGCCATTTGGATCTGGAGCAATTGCCTCACCACGAGTATTGTGAATCTGTGGCATTTCATCTACGAAAGGAACAACGTTACCCAAGAACTCCATCAAACGGCGAACACCCATATCCTTACCTGCGCATACGCAGAAGATTGGGAACATGCTTCGAGCAGCCAGACCCTTGCGGATACCTTCACGCATCTCATCTTCAGTCAGTGTCTCCTCCTCAAAGAACTTCTCCATCAAAGTCTCATCGTTCTCAGCAGCAGCCTCAACCAATGCCTTATGCAATTCCATTGCCTTATCCATCTGATCTGCAGGGATCTCCTCAATTGTAGGAACACCACCATCAGGACCCCATGAATACTTCTTCATGAGCAGGACGTCAATCAGAGAATTGAAGTTTGGTCCAGTCTCAATAGGATACTGAATCTGGATACACTTTGAGCCATAAGCTTCTTTCAAGCGCTCTACACACAGATCATAGTCGCACTTTTCATTATCCAACTGGTTTACCAAGAAAATAACTGGCTTACCTAATTTCTCTGTATAACGGAAGTGGTTCTGGGTACCTACCTCAGGGCCATACTGACCATTCAGCAAAAGGATAGCAGTATCAGTAACGCCCAGAGCTGTCATGGCACCACCTACGAAGTCGTCAGATCCTGGGCAGTCAATGATGTTCAGCTTCTTGTTGTTATATTCTACATGATAAACAGTAGAGAATACAGAATAGCCATATTCCTGTTCTACTGGGAAGTAGTCACTTACCGTATTCTTCATGGTAATACGGCCACGGCGTTTTATGATACCACTCTCAAAGAGCAAAGACTCAGTGAGGGTGGTCTTTCCACTACCATCATTACCCAACAGGGCAATGTTCTTAATTTCATTAGTCTGATATACTTTCATATCGTTAGATTTTATAGGTTTTTTAAATTTCGGTACGCAATATAGCAATAATTTTCCTTATAACCAAGATTTATGAATCTTTTTCACTTTTATTTTACTAAATAAAGGTCCATTTGTCACAAATTAATGCAACAGGGAAACACTCTTCCTAAAACGCAGGCAATAGAGTATTCCCGCTATAGTGAGTCCAAACGGAAATGCACACCAAACACCGACCAATCCATACCCTAAAACGATACCGAACAAATAACCTACAGGCAGCGAAACCACGAAATAAGAAATAAACGCATAAAGTACCATTGGCTTTACATCGCCAATACCACGAAGTGCATTAGAGAAAGTACACTGAAGCCCATCGCCAAACTGATAAGCCATAAAAGGAATTACGGTCAGCGCTACCAGCTGAACCACATCTGGACTTTCCGTAAACCACAACCCTATTTGATTCCTTAACACAAAAACAGGAAGAGATGTGACTATGGCTAATAATAATATTAGGTGAAAACCTGCATTTGCAGCCCTTTTTACATTCGCCACATCATGCTGCCCCTTAAAATGAGCCACACGCACTGCCACTGCTGCCGACATGCCATAATAAACCAGGTAGCAAACCTGAGAAACAGTAAGCATGATTTGGTGTGCTGCTAGGGCAATGGTTCCAATCCAGCCTACCATGATACTGCTCAAGCTAAATGATGCAGTCTCCATGCCTATCTGGAAAAACACAGGCCATCCCAGCCTGTTCAACTCCAGGAAATCCTTTTTGTTCAGGTGTCCCATCCGGAAGCCTTCCCAGTACACTTTGTACCGTCTTCCTCTCATGAAAAAGAAACCTGCCGCGGCTACCATATAGATTCTTGCAAACAGTGTGGAAAAACCCGCACCATTCAATCCAAGTTCCGGAAAGCCACAAGCGCCATAGATGAGAAAATAGTTTCCAATGATATTGAGCAGATTGCCACTCAGCAAAATCCACATGGGAATACGTGTATCCGTTATTCCATCTGCAAATTGTTTAAACGTATTGAACCACAAGACAAAAGGCAGGGAAAACAGGAGAATAAGGAAATAAGGCTTCATTATTGGCAGCAATTCTGTGGGCTGTCCCAGATAATCCAATGACATGAACAGCAAAAACATAAAAGCAACCAGAACTATGGCTACGGCAGAATTTGCCCCTAACGAGTTCTTGACTATTTTGCCAACACCCCGATGATTTCCACACCCCTCTAATCCACCCACTAAGGGAGTCAGGCCATAGGTAAAGCCAACAGACGACAAGATAAACAGGTTGAAAATAGAATTCACAAAGCTTGCAGCCGCCAATTCCTGGGTGTCATGATGCCCAATCATCAAAGTGTCTGCAAAACTTAATACGATATTCCCAATCTGGCCTATAATAATTGGCACTCCTAAAATAAAGGAACTCTTATAGTGTGATTTATATAAAGAATATTGAAAAATCATCATACAAAGGTATATGAAATCCAGCAAATCTGCAAATTAATTTCTATCTTTGCACAAATATGGCGGGAATCTATATACATATACCATTCTGCAAGAAAAGATGTATTTATTGTGATTTCTTCTCTACCACTCAGGGAGAGAAGAAAAGAATGTATGTAGATGCGCTTTGCAAAGAGCTATCATTAAGGAAGGATTATCTGAAAGGGGAACAAATTGGGACCATCTATTTTGGAGGAGGCACCCCATCACAATTATCAGAAGAAGAATTGAGAGCCTTGCTTGAAACCATTTTCCGCCTATTCCCCGTAAAAGAAGATGCAGAAATAACCTTTGAGGCGAATCCTGACGATCTATCCGTTGACTATCTACAGGTGTTGAGAACACTTCCAATCAACCGCATTTCCATGGGTGTACAGACATTCAACGACAGAAAACTACAAATGCTGAACAGACGTCATACTGCCCAACAGGCCTATGAAGCAGTCTTACGCTGTCAGCAAGCAGGATTCACCAACATCAGCATTGACTTAATCTATGGGTTACCCGGTGAGTCTATGGAAGAGTGGAAGAACGACTTAGCCACAGCTTTCAGCCTGCCTATTTCACATTTGTCGGCCTATCACCTAATGTATGAGCCAGGCACTCCCCTATGGAATTTATGGGAAAAGCACCAGATTCATGCGATTGACGAGGAACTCTCCACCGCATTTTTTGAGGAACTTATCCGAAAAACAAGAGAAGTAGGATTTGAGCAATATGAAATATCCAACTTTTCCTTACCTGGATTCCATTCTCGGCACAATTCTAGCTACTGGAGTGGGGTTCCCTATTTAGGATGTGGCGCTTCTGCCCATTCATACGACGGAGTTTCACGCCAATGGAACATCGCAAACCTAGATGCATACATTCAGGGAGTCTCTGCAGGAACGCTATCATACGAAAGAGAAGATTTAGATTTAGGCACACGCTACAATGAGTACGTCATGACACATTTACGTACCGCAGAAGGCTTCTCTCCTACCCAGTTACAAGAACTATTTGGGGACCAGTTTTACAAGTATGCCATGGAAATAGCCGAAAAGCATCTCAAGACAAATCATCTTGAATGGAAGGACGATGCCATAAAATTATCCCACCAGGGAATTTTTATCTCTGATGGGATTATGAGTGATTTTATGTGGATTTCTGAAGAGGATTAGCGTCCTAGCTCATAAGAGATTTCATAGAAATAAGGAGCCACACTCTGAGTTGACGATGAATGTCCCTGGCTATGAGGCAATATCAATCGAACTTTTGCAATTTTATCCAGTTCACGAGTCAAACGTATAAATGGCATTGGAGCCATCCATCCTGCAGGAACTGCAGCCTCGTAAGAACTTGACATATAACCCTCAGTAAAGTAGGCAGTATAGGAACCACTTTTGTTGGTAACCATCATTGCATCTACAATAGAAGGGCTATAAAGATTGGTCAATGTTGTATCTCCATTTTCAACCAGACACTCTGTAAACTTGGTCAGGATCTTTCGAGTATCTCCACTCTCAAGACGAAAACCTACACCTTTATTTACAATCTGCATGTAGATACCGCTCTCACCAAAAAGAACGTATTCATTCTTAGAAACATCTGTCATTGAATCCTGAGCGTAAAACTCCTTCTCAGTCAGAACCTTTATATTATGTTCAGTAATCCAATGGCTGATATAGCCTCGTTCCGCTTTCTTCAAATCTGCATAGCTCATGTGTCGACTACAGCCACAGAAAGCCAACGCCGGCAACAAAAAGAGCAACATGTATATCAGTTTCTTCATAACAGCATATTTAATCGGCCACAAAATTAGGAAAAGTTTTTTACCTTTCACTTATAATT
>JAUNHZ010000154.1:5545-5836 GCA_030523705.1 Bacteroidales bacterium | reverse complement strand
GTAAGGATGTTTAGGACTTAAATGGACTTAGCAAGACTTACATGGAATTATTCGGACTTATTGCGACTTATCCATTAGTTCTCAAGGGTCCCCAAGTTCAGAGATGATGATTTCCACTTCTTTTGGCGTAAAGCGTCGGCGGTTTCCCATCTCTTTCAGGATAGCCCGGAGCCTGGGGTTCCGTTCCATCCACTCGTTCTTGAAGGTCTGCCAGGCACTCTTAGGCCATATGTCTGGCATGAACAAGCTGGCCAGCTCGCTTCGGCCGTAGGATTTGATTTTGAATGTAGA
>JAUNHZ010000154.1:0-5535 GCA_030523705.1 Bacteroidales bacterium | reverse complement strand
TGTGAGTTGTGTATCCTCTATTTTCTTTTGTCATCCTGAGTGAAACGAAGGATCTCGTCCAATATTACCAGTCCTGATTGGACGAGATTCTTCACATTCGTTCAGAATGACAGTCATTTACACAACGTCCCCTTGTGTAATAAAATCCGCAATATCAATCTTTTGCAACTTCTGCTCGGGGGTGGCATGCTTTTCCAGCAAATCGCTGACGGTGAAGGGCTGACCTAATGTTTTTCCGGCCTCTTGGCAGGTTTTCTGCCAGTCGCGGAACGTTTCTCCTGTGGGGTCAGTGTCTGGATAGACTATCACTCTCCGGCCTATCAAAGGGCGCAGGACATCTATCTTCAGGAATTCCTTTCCGCCGGTAGCCATCCAGCAGATGCGGAAGCCGCCGGAAAAAGAAAGCAGCTCGGAGCAGATGATGGCTGTCTTCTCGCTCTCCACAATGGCTACGATGCTGGTCTCATGCATGGGGTCAGCCAACTGATGCAGACCGAAGAGGCACCAGGTCTGCTTCCAGTCCTGACTCAGTGAACCTGCCTTCTTCATCTTGTAGGACAGGCTGCAAGGGTTGATGTTCTTGTTCCGATGCGCATCTACCTGATACGCCATTATCTTGCCCTCGCGGAAGTGGCCTTCCAGGTCGATGTAGCAGAAGAGTACGTTCCCTTTCAGACAGCCCAGGCGGAAGGCCGATGCGGCATTCTTCATCTGGTCGTGGGTCAGGATCCGGCTCTGCACCAAGGCGGTGGTAAAGTCGCTGCTGCTGCTCTTGAAATCTTCTATCAAGCTGGCATCCAAATACTTATCATTCTCTTTGTTCATACATTTCTCTTTTATTTCGTTTAACAAATCGGTTTGTCTCTTTATTTCTTCCACGGGAATGTGGAACCTCTCTATCAGCCATTTACAGGCTTGTAGGTAGCCTATGTGCTCATGCTGCATGACCAACCCTATCAGGTTTCCTTTTGCCCCGCAGGTAAAGCAATGCCAAAGGTTTTTGGACAGGTTCAGCCCCATACTGGGGTTACTGTCGGGATGCACAAAACAGTTGCACATCTGGGTGTTTCTCACCCGCTTTCCCAGGGTCAGGCCCAGTTCACGGGCTACATCAAGGATGGGAATCTGGCTGATTTTCTCTTTCGTGATATCGTCAATGATGATGTCGTTTTCTGTCTCCATTTTCGTTCGTTTTTTGAGGGTCGCCAAGTGAAGCCTGCGGACCCCATACGTACTTTTCCCCCGAAAGGGGGGGAAAAGGGAGTATAGGGGGGTCAAAAGGGGGCTTCACGGGGCGGTGGAATGCTGGAAAAATCAAATTCCGGCAGTTGCTGCTTCACGGTAGCCGATACGGGTGGCGGCACCACGGTCTGGGTTTGAGGCTTGTCTCTTGGCGGACGGTAGTAGCACAGGTGGCCGAACTCGTTACGCCCCTCTGCGATGACCTGCGCCTTAAGCGCCTTCCTGTGGAGGGAATTGTACAGATACGTGGAGGTCAGGTGCGCCAGTTCCATGATGCTTTCCTGCAGCTCCTTGGCCGGAGTCATCACGCCTTCATCTGGTAGCGCATCTGCGAACAGCAGTTGATAGTCCAGTACAGGCATCTTGCCGTCCCATCCCTGCAGATATTTCTCGTTCAGGCGGGTGCTCTTAGCCTCATCACCAGCCAGTGGCTTATCCCCATCCTGGAGGTTCACCCCTCCAGATGCCAACTGTGGGATACCCTGCTCATCCACCACATAGCGCAGGGTATCCTGGATGTCATGTTTGCGCGTAAGTTGCTGAGAAATAGTAAACACACGGTCCGGGTCCTTGCGGCACTCGTACACCTCAAAGGCCTTATGCGTGAGCTCCGTACCAATCCAACCGCGCAGGTTCTTGTCCTCCGCGTTCTTGTTCTGGTGCAGGATAGACACGATGCAGCAGTTCTGCTCCGTAGCCAAGTGCATGAGCTGCTCCAGCACCTCCTGCGCCAGCGAGCCGTCGTTTATATCGTTTACTAAATCACGAATACCATCCAGAATCACCAAGTCCGGCGCATACTCCTCTATGGCCGCCTCCAGCAGCGACATGCGCTCCCCCCAAGGCTCCTGGCGCACATTGAACACCAGGAACTGATCCTCGTCATACGCCTCCTCCCCTATCATGGGAATGATACGGTTCTTGAGGATATCCTGCGTGCTCACGTCGCTCTGCTCCGTGTCGTACCAGAGCACACGCAGCGGCTCCTCCTCCAGGCGTTTCATGGAGAGGAGTGTCCTACGATAAGCCAGCGTCATGAGGATGCTGGACACGAAGGTCTTGCCCGACTTAGGCTTGCCGGTGAGTGCCACCAGCTCGCCCCGCGGGAAACACGGCTTGCCGAAAAGTTCAAAGAGAAACTGCACGGGAGGCAGCTCTTTACCAGAAGTTATGCGGTGGCCCTTCAGTCTGGAGAGCCTGTCCATCTTGACCTGATCCTGACCCGCATACATCAGGTTTTCGCTCAGGAGCGAGAGTGCTGTTTCGTTCATCTTGCAACAGATTTTTTTTGTTTCTGGTGCAAATGTACGGAGAAGAAACGAGGGCAGAAAAGAAATGAGGTTAGTACTAACGTTAGTACTAACCCCTTAGAACATATTCAAATTCAATTATTTATCACATCATCCACTTCCCGGGTCAATTCCGTAAGACTACTGGCCTTTATCTGTTGGTCATAGCTCACGGAAAGGTCCTTATACCCCCAGAAATTCTCAAAAAGCTTCCACTTGTTCTTTATGCCAGTCTCAGAGGCAATGGCACTTGCCAGGTACGCCACCTTCCTTTTGGGGAACGACTTGAAGGGCTGGTAATGCTCATCCAGCATGCCTTTCTGCTGGAATTTACGCAGCACCTCCTGCGCCTTCTCCGACTGCAGTTCCTTAGGCAGCACCACCATGCCCTGCTCATCCAGGACGGGCTTGGCGCTCCCCTTCTTCAGCCGGCTGTCCATGACCCCCTCACGCTCCGTCATCTGGTTCTCCCGCACGGTCATGCGGTCCTCCCGTTCCGTCATGCGCATCTCCCGCTGCGCCATGTCCGCCTCGCGCTGCAGCATGCCATCTTCACGCTGTTTCATGCCATCCTCACGTTGCTGCATGTGGACCTCACGCAGGTCCAGGTCCTTCTCCCGTTTGTCCAGGTAGGACATCATACGGGTGTCCATGTAGTTATTATTTTTTCTGTTTGCTTTCTTCATAGTTTTTCCTATTTCTCAATTTACGCTTCAGTTCCTTATTCTTACGCTTCAATTCTGATATTTCCTTCAGATGATGGGTTGTGTATATCTGCTGCCTTGAAGCGAATTTCTCCGACATGTCAATAATCTGATTCCTCTTTTCCAATTCCTCTTGCAGCTCTCTGATGATCTGCTCCTCTTGTGGCTGATACTTTTCTTGCAACTTGCGCTGCAGGTCATGTATCATACGGCTCTGCTCAGCTATGATTTTCAGGTAATCGTCATCCAGTCCATAGACCGCCTCCGGGTCTACAGGCAATGGGACATTCGGGTCTTTCAGGAATGCATAGAGGCTGATGTGCAGTTCATTACAGATCTGGAGCAGGTCTGGCAGACAGATTTTTTCCAGCGACGTATAATCTCCTGCATTCAGTTCCTTCAGATGATGCTGGAACCCCTTCATCCTGAAGCGAGACTTATAGTCGGTAACCCTTTTCAGAATCTTGTAGAACTTATCCGGACAGAACTGTATATCCTGCCACTCCCCCTCCGGAATGATTTTATATATCCACGGCTCCTCCCCTGGTGCAGGTTTCAGGAAGAAAGCCAAGGGGAAATGCGTGCGGTTACACAGCTTTATCAGGATGTCCATATGCACGTTCCCGGTCCTCTTCCATCTCAAGTAAGTCTGTACAGAAACTGATGCGATTTCTATTGTCTGGAAATGTTTCAGCAGCAGTCCGTTCGACTCCAGGCCAAGCGCCCTTTTGAGTTCATCAAATGCCTGTAAATTAATTGTTTCCATATACTGTTTTTTGCTTTTGTATATGGTAAAATTAGGAGCAAAAACCGGTATGGCCTACTTTTCAACAAGCGTATTAACCCCGTTTATAAAAAAAGGAAAAAGCGTGAAAGCAGATGAATGTTTCAGCCATTCATCTGCTTTCACGCATGTGGAAATATCCGTAAAGAAATGTGCAGAATGACACAAAAAAAGCCACGGGGTTTTCCGTGGCTGAGGGGACCGTCAGTGCAGTCTGTTATGAGTCTTTTCCCATCTTGTCGAACAAGTTCCAAAATGGAACTTGTTGCACTACGGTCAGTATTTATAGAGTATTCTTTTACCCATGTTGTCTGGATCTATTTCAATTCATTCAGTTTTGGTAGTAGCTCTTCCAACTTAGCTACGATACGTTTTTGTTCTGCGAGAGGGGGAAGAGCTAAAGGGAATTCAACAATTTTTTCACGTGAAATGTTTGGTTGTGCACCACCTTCTCCTAATTCAATGAATGCTTGCTTTGAAGCCATTAAATAATACAATAGATACTTATTGTATATCAGAATTGGTGTGCAGGCACAACATGCTTGGTTCGTTGTCAAAGGAATTCCTGCAATTGCAACCTTTCCTATCGTTGCTCCATACATAGCAATTAGGACATCTCCAACGGAATTCATTCGCAAAGAACACTTCTTTAGTGCCTCCTCAGAAACTTTTATCTCAGAGTCATATACAAAACCATTATTTAACTCTCCTGTTCTTAGCCATGGAATTACACCATTGGAATAGAACTCTGGATGACCTTTTGCTGGAGTTGCCCCAGCTCCCCATTCACCTATTTCTCCTAGTTTGCACCAAGTCCATGATGAGGGCAATTCGAAAGGGTATTCGCAATCCTTTAGGGATGCAATTTTTAAAATGGACTTCTTCAGCTTACCTTCTTTAACTAGACGCATCTTTTCCTCACGAATTTTCTCCAGGAGTTTGCTGGCAGGTTCATCGTTTGGATCTTGTGGAACCAGTTTTCCCATTATGGCTTCCTGCAGAATGCTTTGGCGCAATTTGTCTGGAAGAGTAGCATTTAGCTTGTTCAACTCTTCCTGAGCATTGCCGTATTCTTCTACCAATGGGAGAAGTTCTTCAATTTTTGCAACTATGCGTTTTTGTTCGGCAAGTGGGGGAAGTGGTAATTCTAAATTTCTAAATACTTTTAAAGCAACAAATGGTTGAGCACCACCTGACGCATTTGATTGTAATTGTTTTGTAATGTATTGTAGATAATAAGCAATAAATTTATTGTCGATTAATGAATAATTGTATTGTTTGAATAAGGCAACATTTTTGATTGCCATATCAAAATAATTTTCTTTGGTTATAATTACATGATTGCCAATATTTCCACCAATCATTGAATATAGAATATCGCCAATGTCAACTTTAGAACGCTCTGATATCTTCAAATAATCTTCTCGGCTTATGTATTTAGTCTTTGAGAAATCAAATCCATTTCCGCAAAAATCCTTACTGGTTATCAACGGGTAGCCTTCAGAAATATATTGTG
>JAUNHZ010000153.1 GCA_030523705.1 Bacteroidales bacterium | reverse complement strand
GCAATATGAAACCTTGGCTTATCGTACTATTTTTTAGTTTTTTTCAATCATTATGTGCGAAAGAACCCGTATCTGTTTCTGCTTTAAGAAATTGGATACCTGCCACTGTTGTTTCTGAAGAAGCCGTAAAGACTTATGGCTTAGACTCATGTTTCCAGATACTTACTGTAAGCGATAAGGTCTTTTCCCGGATGAACGGAAAATCCTACAAGAAAGGCTGTCCCGTGCCATTGTCGGAATTACGCTATTTGAAAATTTTGCACCGGAATGCACAGGGGAAACCTCAGCTGGGAGAGATGGTCTGCAACAAGCTCATAGCCAAAACCCTTGTCAAGATTTTCAGGGAACTGTACGCCAAGGACTATCGCATAGAGCGCATGGTGTTGGTAGACGACTATGATGCCGACGATGAGAAAGCCATGACCGCCAACAACTCCTCTTGCTTCAACTACCGCCAGGTATCTGGCAGCAAGGTACTCTCCAAGCACAGCAGAGGGCTGGCCGTAGATATCAACTCCCTGTACAATCCCTGCCTTCGCGTTCGCACAGGGAAGGTAGAGCCAGCAGCAGGGAAGAAATATGCCACAGGCAGAGACACACGGAAAGATATTCCTTTCAAGATAGACCATAACGATTTGTGCTACAAGCTGTTCAAGGCTAACGGGTTTGTCTGGGGAGGAGACTGGAGAACCGTAAAAGACTATCAACATTTTGAATATAACATCAAATAATGAGGATTATGAAAAAGCATCCTTTTCTAAGTAGATTGTTCCTGAGCGCTATGCTGGCATGCTCCCTTATTCCATGTTACGCCCAGGAGGGTTATGAACCTGCACCAGAGAACCTGAAGGCCCGTCAGGAGTTTGCAGACATGAAGTTTGGTATCTTCCTGCATTGGGGTATCTACAGCATGTTTGGCCAGGGCGAATGGTACATGCAGAACGATAACATCAATCGCACGGAATATGCTAAGGTGGCCGATGCGTTCTATCCTCATCGCTTTGACGCTGCTGCCTGGGTTTCATCCATCAAGGCTGCGGGAGCTAAGTACATCTGCATCACCACCCGCCATCACGATGGCTTCTCCATGTGGGATACCAAGCAGTCGGACTTTAACATCGTGAAGGCTACCCCTTACGGAAAGGATGTGATCAAGCAGCTGGCCGATGAGTGCCACAAGCAGGGCATCAAGCTGCATCTCTATTATTCACATCTGGACTGGACCAGAGAGGATTATCCTTGGGGGCGCACCGGTCTGAACGTGGGTAAGGATAAGAGCAAGATTAACTGGAAGAGCTATTATACATTCATGAACAACCAGCTTACTGAGCTGCTGACGAATTATGGAAAGATTGGCGCTATCTGGTTCGATGGCTACTGGGATCATGATTCAGACCCAACGCCATTCGACTGGGAGTTAGGTCCGCAGTATGCCTTGATTCACAAGCTGCAGCCGGGCTGTCTCATTGGTAACAACCACCATGAGAATGTCATTCCGGGCGAGGATATCCAGATTTTTGAGCGCGACCTGCCGGGAGAGAATACCACCGGTTGGGTGAAGGGTGGCGTGAGCAAGCTGCCGCTGGAGACTTGTGAGACCATGAACGGCATGTGGGGCTATAAGGTAAACGACCAGCGCTATAAATCTGTAGAAGAACTGATTACCCTCTTGGTCAAGACCTCGGGTAAGGGTGCAAACCTGCTCATGAACATTGGCCCTCAGCCAAATGGAGAGCTGCCTGCAGTAGCCCTGGAGCGCCTGAAAGGCGTGGGTGAGTGGCTGCAGCAGTACGGAGAGACCATCTATGGTACTACTGCCGGACATCTGCCTGTGCAGGAGTGGGGTGCCACTACACAGAAAGGAAATACGGAGTACATCCATATCCTGAACTATAAGGATGCCACATTCACCCTTCCTGTTGAGACAAAGGTCAAGACCGTGAAGGAGTTCATTTCAGGTACCCCATTGAAATTCAAGAAGAATAAAGATAATACCATTACCATTCAGCTGAACCCTCATGAGGGTGTGGTTGATTATGTATTAGCAATCAATTAAACCATGAATAAGTTTGTATCTTTTCTTTTAGGCATAGCAGTGGCACTGCCATTGAGTGCGCAGCTTCCAGCTGATATCAGTTCCCTGAACGATGAACTGAAGAATGCCTATGCACCCGATAAGCGAATTGCACTTTTCCAACCTAAGTATACCGTAGATGGCAAGCATGTCATGCTGCAGGGAGAGACCACCTCGGCCCAGGCGCATCAGAAACTGGTGGCAGGACTCAAGGCTAAGGGGTATGATGTCATGGATTGCCTCAAGGTATTCCCTACAGCCGACTTAGGGGATAAGATCTATGGCGTAGTGAACGTGTCCTTCTCTTGCCTGCGCGGCGAGGGAGATTATTCCAGCGAGCTGCAGACACAGGCACTCTTAGGTACACCTGTGAAGATTCTGGAGAAAGACGGCTGGATGCGCATTCAGACACCGGACCTTTATCTGGGTTGGGTGCATAACCACGGCATTGTGCGCATGAATGAGCAGGAGCTGCATGCATGGAACAGTGCGCCAAAAATCATGGTCACTGAGCATTATGCCTGGGTGTATGAGAAACCAGATACCAAGAGCCAGCACGTGAGCGATGTGTGCTCGGGCAACCGTCTGAAAGACTTGGGTGTCTCTGGCAAGTTCTATAAGGTAGGATATCCCGATGGCAGGGTAGGTTACCTCTTCAAGGAGAACGGTCAGCCAGAAGCCCTTTGGCGTAAGAACCTGAAGCAGGATGCGCAGAGCATCATTGCTACAGCCAAGACCCTGCTGGGTGTGCCTTACCTCTGGGCCGGCATGAGCAGCAAGGGTGTGGATTGCAGTGGATTTGTGCGCACCGTGCTGTACCTGCATGACATCATCATCCCTCGCGATGCCTCACAGCAGTGCTACCGCGGCGAGCATATAGAGATAGCGCCAGATTTCAGCAATCTGCAGCCGGGAGACCTCATCTTCTTCGGCCGTAAGGCTACTGCTACCCAGAAGGAGAGGGTGTCACATGTGGCACTCTATATGGGCGACAAACGATTCATCCACTCCATGGGCGATGTGCATATCAGCAGCTTTGACCCTGCCGATGAGCTGTACGATGAATACAACCTGGGCCGCCTGATGTATGCAGCACGCGTATTGCCATTCATCGGCAAGGACCCACAGCTGAACACTACCGCAACCAACCCATTCTATCAGTATTAAAACCTAAGACTATGGCAACTCGTAGAGACTTTTTAAAGACCGCTGCCGCAGCAGCTATCAGCAGTTCTGTAGTAGGTAAAGCTTATGCGCTGACCACAGGACAGCCCCTGTTTAACATTAACCGCTTAGGTGCCAAGCCTAAGATGAAACTCACATATTTCCCTTATGAGCTCAAGCTCCGCCATGTGTTCACCGTGGCTACCTATTCACGCAGCACCACCCCTGATGTGCAGGTGGAGCTGGAGTACGATGGCGTGACCGGTTATGGCGAGGCTTCCATGCCTCCTTATCTGGCTAAGGAATTAGGAACGAAAGACTCTGTCTGCGAGTTCCTGGGCCGTGCGGCTAAGGAGTTGGAGAAGTTTGACGACCCATTCCAGCTGGAGGATATCCTGGCACATATTGATGCTATGGACGAGGGTAATGCTGCCGGAAAGGCTGCCGTGGATATTGCCCTGCATGACCTGGTGGGCAAGCTCATGAACCAGCCTTGGTACAAGATCTGGGGCTTGGATCCCGCCAAGACACCTAGCACTACCTACACCATAGGCATAGACACTCCTGATGTGGTGCGTGCCAAGACCAAGGAGTGTGCAGAGCAGTTTAACATCTTGAAAGTCAAGCTGGGAAGAGATAATGACAAAGAAATGATTGAGACCATCCGCTCTGTAACCAACCTGCCTATTGCCATTGATGCCAATCAGGGTTGGACGGACAAGCAGTATGCCCTGGACATGATTCACTGGCTCAAGGAGCATGGCATCGTCATGATAGAGCAGCCTATGCCTAAGGAGCAGATAGACGACCTGGCATGGGTAACGGAGCATAGTCCGCTGCCTGTCTTTGCCGATGAGAGCATTCAGCGCCTCAAGGACATCGCCAGCCTGAAGGGTGTGTTCAGTGGCATCAACATCAAGCTGATGAAATGTACCGGTATGCGCGAGGGTTGGAAGATGGTCACTACCGCCCGCTCACTGGGCATGAAGGTCATGGTAGGCTGTATGACAGAGACCAGTTGCGCATGCTCTGCAGCCGCACAGTTCTCTCCAGCTGTGGATTTTGCAGATCTGGATGGTAACCTCCTGATTGCGAACGACCGTTTTGAGGGCATGACCGTGGTAAAGGGTAAGATTACCCTGCCAGACCGCCCTGGTATTGGATTGATTAAACTGTAAATTATGAAGAAGATAACTACAGCTATAGCAGCATTGAGCCTGTTAGCGGCATGTACTGCACCGCAGCAGGGCATGGACCCAGCGTACAGTTGGGAAGAGGATTTGCACCACCGTATCTTAGTGGATTTCAATAAGACCGAGGATCAGGTGCGTGAGTATATCCAGCAGTATATCCCAGAGGTGACCGACAGCATGATGCGTGCCTGGGAGGCATCGGGTGTGCTGGAGTGCATGGAGATTGATGGTCAGAAACTCTATTTCCGCAATGCCGGCCCAAACTTGTTCCGCGTAGATTCCCTGTGCCGTACCATCAAGGCCGCAGCAGAGATTGGCACCCCAGAGTTAGGGGGTAGCGAGGAGGTGAACGTAAAGCACTTGCCAAATATCATAGCCGATGTAAAGGCTGGGCAGGGTAAGATTGTACAGCCTAAGCGCATGCGCGTGACCTATACACTCACCATTGATGCCGATGCTGTTCCTGCCGGAGAGAACATTCGCTGCTGGCTGCCTTTCCCACGCACGGACATTGGCCGTCAGACCGAGGTGAAGCTCATCTCTACCAGTGAGGAGAAGTATGAAATGGCACCAGACACTGCCATTCACCATACCCTGTATATGGAGAAGGTGGCACAGGCAGGCCAGCCTACCATCTTTACGGAGACCTTTGAATACACCTCTGCCGCAGAGTGGCACAACTTGCAGCCAGAGGACATCAAGCCTTATGACACCACCACCGAGCTGTACCAGAAGTACACCGCAGAGCGTGGCAGTCACATCATCTTCTCAGACCGTCTGAAGAAGTTGGCCGCACAGCTCACGGCAGGGGAGACCAACCCATTATTGAAGGCTCGCAAGCTCTTCCAGTACGTGAACGACGGCTTCCCATGGGCATCTGCACGTGAGTACAGCACCCTGGAGAACATTCCAGAATATGTGCTGGACAACCATAAGGGCGACTGTGGTCAGGTAACCTTGCTGTTTGTCACCCTCTGCCGTATCTGTGGCATTCCAGCCCATTTCCAGAGTGGCTTTATGATGCACCCAGGCCAGTGGAACCTGCACGACTGGGGAGAAGTCTATTTCGAGGGCATCGGCTGGGTACCTGTGGACATGTCGTTTGGCATTCCAACCTTTGCCAAGGGCCAGACCGACGATCAGTACTGGTTCTTCCTGGGCGGCATAGACTCCTGGCGCATGGTAGTGAACCAAGACTACGGCATGCAGCTCCACCCAGCCAAGACCTATCCAAGAAGTGAAACAGTAGATTTCCAGCGCGGAGAGGTAGAGTGGGCCAAGGGCAACATCTATTTTGACCAGTGGGACTACCACATGGACATTGACTACCTGAATGAGTAATCCCCTCCTGTCATCCTGAACGCAGTAATGGATCTCGTCCAATCCAACACTGTCTTCCTGAGTGAAACGAAGGATCTCGTCCAATATTACT
>JAUNHZ010000152.1 GCA_030523705.1 Bacteroidales bacterium | reverse complement strand
CTTAATGACCGCGTGAAATGGAAAAAATTATTTTTCTAAAGAAAAATAAAAAATTTTTGCGAAAGTATTCGACCACCTGCACACTTTTGTCTTATCTTTGTGCCAGAAATCAAAAAGCACTGCGCTGATGCCCCAAGCGAGGGTTCATTGATGCCTGGGCCCGGTGATAAATGAAAACTGGCGGTGGTCATCAGTAATGACGCTTTTTGAGGTGATGAGAAAACTAAAAACTTAACTAAAACTTTTAACGCTATGATTAACTATTCTATTGTGATGCGTCCAGTGAACGCAAACCTGTTCCAGATTAATGCGGCTAAGGGCCGTATCAACAAGGCTAAGAAGGAGAACCAGACTCCTGATCCTAACGATGTAGCTCTGGTGGCTACCGAGAAGCTGAACGCTTTCGCCATTGCTCAGTACAACGATGTGATGAACATCGAGAAGTTTGCTCGCCACATTGCCTCTCATGGCTGCGTGTATTCCCGTGCGGACATTAACGCAATCCTCTACATGGCGGTGGATTGCATGCGTGAGATGCTGCTCGAGGGCAAGAAGATTCGCCTGGGTGATTTGGGTGATTTCTCTGTGTCCTTGGCCTCTACCGGTGCAGAAACTGCCGAGAAGTTCTCTGCGCAGAACATCACCGACGTGAAGGTGCTCTGGGAAGCTGGCGATGAGTTCAAGAGCCTGATGCAGGATGCACAGTTTAACCTGGTGGCTAGCCGCAAGGCACAGGATGCCGTGATTAAGGCTGTTAAGGCTGGGGAGAGTACTGTGGATTTGAAGGGGGATGAGAAGACTGCTGAGAGCACTGGTAATGGTGGAAACCAGACTCAGAGTGGTAGTAATACCCAGAGTGGCAGCGGTACTGTAACTCCTCCTGCGGGTGGTGATAACGGATTGGGTGAGTAAAGAATTCCTCTTCTCCCCATTGTCATCCTGAGTGAAACGAAGGATCCCGTCCAATATTACTTGGCTGGGTTGGACGAGATCCTTCACTGGCGTTCAGGATGACAATGGGAGGAGGAAAAAACCAATTGCTTATGAAAAAGAACACCTTACAATTCACGCTGTCTTCCTTAATGGTGCTGTTTGGGGTAGTCATGATCACGGCTGCCTTCCTGGTACCACCTACGGGAGTGATAGACACCTCGGTGCTCACGGCGTTTGGAGAAATCTTGACTTTTGCCGGTGCCTTGATAGGCATTGATGCCAAGTACAACTCAAAACTCATAACTCACAACCATGAGAGAGATTAGGCTCATCATCGTCCACTGCAGTGCGGTGAAACCTTCGCAGACATCAAGTCTCAGGCAGATAGATGAATGGCACAGGGCACAAGGCTTCCACAGCTGTGGCTACCACTACATCGTCCGAAGAGATGGAACGGTGGAAAAAGGCAGAGATGAAACCGTGGTAGGCTCACATTGTCAAGGCTTTAACGCTCAATCCATAGGCATCTGCTACGAGGGTGGCTTGGATGAGAACGGCACGCCTAAAGACACCCGAACCCCACAGCAGAAAACCACTTTACTTACCTTGATTAAAGAACTAAAAACACGTTACCCCCATGCACAAGTCAAAGGACATCATGATTTTAACCCGCATAAGGCTTGCCCTTGTTTCCCTGCTGCTACTGAGTATGGCAAGCTGTAGAGCGCCCACGTTAGCTGTAGTAGAAAAAGCCTTACACGACACCCTCTATGTGGGGCATGAAAAGTACGATAGTATTTACATTGCAGATCAGAGCCTGGAGCGTTACCTTCCGTCGGCTTTCCACTATGACACCGTGGTGCAAGCCTTCTTTAAAGTAGATACACTCATCAGGGATAAGCTCAAGACGGAGTTTCGCTACAAGCTCCTGCATGATACCACCTATATTCACCGGGTGGACACCATCCCCCGGATAGTGAGGGTGGTGGAGACGAAAAACAAAACACCTGTTTGGTGCTGGGTGCTGGTGGTGGGATTAGGGGTGGTTTTATTGGGTAGGCGGGCCACTTTGTCATCCTGAACGTCTCCCCTCCCTTTGTCATCCTGAACGGAGTGAAGGATCTCGTCCAATATTCCTTACTGGATTGGACGGGATTCTTCGTTTCACTCAGAATGACAATCCACCTCCCCACTTTGTCATCCTGAGCGTAGTGAAGGATCTCGTCCAATATTACTTGGCTGGATTGGACGAGATTCTTCGTTTCACTCAGAATGACAATCCGGGGGGAGAATGACAAAAAGGGAATTTTAAAAAATCCCACTTCTTTACCATAGGAAGTGGGATTTTTTTATATCTTTGCACATAGGACTTAAAAATTCAAACGATGAGAAAGAAGCTATTGATTTGTGCCTTTCTGCTCTGTGGCGTGTCTGGTGCCAAAGCGCAGACTTACACCACGGTAGAGAATATCTCTTACGTGGAGGCTAATGAGACTGATGCGTATCGCCTGGAGCGCTGCAAGGTAGATTTGTACATGCCTCAGGGAGTGAAGGATTTCCCTACCATTGTGTGGTATCACGGTGGCGGACTGGAGAGCGGACAGAAGGAAATACCGCAGTATTTCAAGGAGAATGGTTTTGCCGTGGTGGGCGTGAACTATCGCCTCTATCCTAAGGTGAAGAATCCGGGGTATATTGAAGATGCGGCTCAGGCACTGGCATGGACCTTTAAGCATATAGCGGAGTATGGGGGTAACCCAGATAAGATTTTCGTGAGCGGACATAGTGCGGGTGGCTATCTGGCACTCATCTTGGCTACGGATAAGAAGTGGCTGGCTAACTATGGTGCCGATGCGGATAAGGTAAAGGCTTATCTGCCGGTCAGCGGACAGACCGTTACGCATTTCACCATCCGTAAGGAGCGTGGGCTTCCTAATGGTATTCCTATCATTGATGAGTATGCGCCTGTGAATAAGACACGCAAGGATACGGCTCCTATCTATCTTATCACTGGTGGACGCGACCTGGAGATGGCCGACCGCTGGGAGGAGAATGCGCTCTTTGCCAGTGTTTCCAAGAACATCGGAAACCCTAATGTCACCCTGCGTGAGCTGGAGGGATTTGACCATGTGAGCGTGTTAGGCCCTGCCTGTCTGCAGATTGTGGATTATATCAAGAAGGCTTGTCCGGAGAGTCAGCCTTTGCGACTGTCGCAGATGCCTGGATTGGAGCAGCCTGCGTTTGCTCCTGCCAGAGCCATGCAGCCACAGGGACAGACCGTGCGAAACCTGGATGAACAGCTGAGCAACTTTACGCCTACCTTCCTGGTCTATCCGGATAAGAAGCCTGCAAATGCTGCCGAGGCTAATGCTATTATCCAGGAATTAGGATTGCGCGACTATATGAAGAAATATGCGGCTCAGGTCATTATCTCTGGCCCTGTGGGGGATACCTATAACGCGCAGGCAGATTTGGCGGCTTACGAGAAGCTGTTCAACAGCCTTCGGGCAGTAGGAAACCTGAAGGTGATAGGTCTGGGCGCTGGTGCTACATTTGTGAATCAGTCGCTGGCGGCTCATGCGCAAGAGGTAGCAGGTATCTTTACCTATGGTGGAAAGGCAGGAAGCTATAAGGCTGCACAGGCTGCTCCAGTGCCAGCGTTTGTGGCAGGTGCTACGGCTAAGCAGGTGGCTAAGCTGTACATAGAGCAGAATGCGGCTAAGGCTACAGGCGCTACCGGTGCGTTCCAGTATTATAAGAATGCCGATGAACCGCTGCAGCAGGTGGTGGTGAGCGCTGCTAACTATCCAAGCGCTGCCAGTGCGCTGACCGATGCGTGGGAGCAGCTGCTGAGCAAGAACTATCGTTTCAATAATTACAAACATACATGGTACACCGGTGCCAAGCTGAATGAGTTTGGCCCTTATGAGCTGGAGCCTACCGTGCTTCCTGGGCATGCTGGCGTGGAGCGGACCATCAAGCTGATAGACATTCCTGGAAAGACTACCAAGTATCTGTGGTTTGAGTATTTCCCTAAGGGTACTGCCGATGCGGATAAGCCTGCGGAGAAGTCTATCCCACTCATGATTCTGCTGCATGGTAATACCAATGACCCAAGAACACAGGCAGAGACCAGTGGCTTCATAGAATTAGCTGCCGAGGAGGGTTTTGCGGTAGCAGAGCTGGAATGGCAGGGTAATGGCTACGAGGCTATGGGGCTGGATGGCGTGGAATCTACCATCTCCCAGATTCTGGCTGCTCACCCACAGCTGGATCCATCCAGGGTGTATGCTCAGGGTCTGAGCGCAGGTTCTTTCACTGCCACTACCTTAGGTATCCACGGCAGCTATCTGTTTGCCGCTGTGGGTGGTAACAGCGGTGGCTTGTTCCCTGGTGGTGGTGTCTCTCGCTTTGGTGCCAGCTATGACATGCTGGTGCAGAATGCCCGCCAGAAGAGTGGAAGGGTGGAGATGCCTTACTGCTCTATCTGTGGTACCGATGATGAGGTGGTGGTCTTCCCAAAGGAGGGTAAGTTTGAGCAGAGCTCTATCTACTGGGCTTGGAAGGCTTATCAGATTCTGAACAACCTGCCTGAGACGCAGGGATTGGATTTCAGTAAGGATGCTACCTTCGGACTTACCTTGCAGAACCGTCAGCATCTGGAGACCAACAAGCACATCAGCATGGAGACGGGTGAGCTGCTCAGTGCTAAGGGCACTCCACTCATCAAGATGGTGGCTGTGAACAACTATGGCCACTGGAATTTCAAGCCTGCTGCTCGTGTCATGTGGGATTACTACAAGCACTTCCAGCGTAATACCCAGACGGGTGAACTGATTTACAACAAGTAAGATGAACACGGAAAAGATATTTGCATTTATCAAATCACTCGCTGCCCATAATGACAGGGAGTGGTTTGCTGCGCATAAAGAGGAGTATCTGGAGGTTAAGGCGCTCTTTGAGCAGATGGTGCAAGATGCCATTCTTCGCATTGCTACGTTCGACAAGAGCATTGAGCATGTGCAGGTAAAGGATTGCACCTATCGCATCTACAGGGATACCCGCTTCTCTGACGACAAGAGTCCCTACAAGCGTCACATGGGGGCCTATATTAACGCCAAGGGAAAGAAATCCCTTCATGGTGGTTATTACATTCATTTAGAGCCGGGGAACTGTATGATTGCGGGTGGAAACTACTGGTATCCTCCCAAGCTCATGGCTAAGATCAGGGAGTCCATCATGGATAACATAGATGAGTATAAGGGGATTGTAGATGCTCCGGCTTTCAAGCAGTATTTCCCTGTGATTGGCGAGGAACAGCTGGTGGGGGCTCCACGGGGTTACAAGAAGAATGACCCTAACCTGAAATACATTCAGCCTAAGCAGTGGGATGTGGCTTATTATGTGCCCGATTCTTTCTTCTGCCAACCAGACTGGCTGGATAACATGGAGGCGGCTTACCGTGAGATGAAACCTTTCCTGGATTTCATAAACTATACCGTGGATGAGTTCCTGGAAGATGAATACTAACCTTTTAAAATAAGACAAATGAACGTAGGTGATAAGATTCCTGAGGTGCTGGGTGTAGATCAGCACGGAAATGAGATTAAGCGTAGTGATTTCCAGGGTAAGAAACTGGTGCTGTATAGCTACCCAAAGGCTAATACCAGCGGATGTACTGCCGAGGCTTGTTCCTTGCAGGCGCATAAGGCTGAGCTGGAGGCTATGGGTTATGCCATTATAGGTGTGAGTAAGGATAAGGTGGAACTGCAGAAGAAATTTGCTGATGCACAGGGTCTGGAGTTCCCTTTGATAGCCGATACTTCTACGGAGTTGCTGCAGAACCTGGGCTGCTGGGGAGAGAAGGTGGCTTGTGGTCGCAGGACTATAGGTATTCTCCGCACTACTTACTTGGTGAATGAGGAGGGTATCATTGAGAAGATTTTCCTTCC
>JAUNHZ010000151.1:1672-5886 GCA_030523705.1 Bacteroidales bacterium | reverse complement strand
CAAAAAATATCAATTCACAAAAAGATCCATCTAGAAGAAAAAAAACTCAAAAACGCCAAGAAAACAGCAGAAACACACCTAAAATCCCACAAAAAGGAGCTATTTCATGAAAGAAATAGCTCCTTTTTGCACGTAAAAAAAAGTTAAATTGGCGCTAGATTCGTACAAGATCAGTGAAGGATGAAATACACCAAATCTTTCAGCAATTCTCCAGGAGTCTCCATGCTATTTCCAAAGCCCTTAGACTTGGCATCGATGGTTCTCAGCATAGCAATGATGTTCATGGTCTTTCTGGCACTGTACACACGCATGGCTGCCACGTATTCTTTTACTTGCCAAACTTGCCTTAATCCCAAGGCTTCCATAATTCCCTCCTCTGTCTTAGGCTGAGCATAATGAGCAACCATTAAATTAGAAAAGAAACCAAACAAAGATGGTAACACGGATTGTATAGGATATGACTTTTGATTTTTGTCAAAATAATTCACAATGCGATTTGCTTTGTATATATCCTTTGCTACCAATGCAGATCGAAGTTCATAGATATTAAATTCTTTACTGACTCCTATGTTTTGCTCTATCACCTCTGCCGTGATACGCTTGTCTCCTTTGACTCCAAGCTTATCCAGTTCGTTGGCCATACGGTTCAAATCAGAGCCAACATAGTCCACCATCATCTGCACGGATTTGGCATCAATAGTCATTCCCTTTCGCTGAACGTAGCCAGTAATAAAGCCCGGTAATTCTCGTTCGTATAATTTCTTACTTTCGAACAAGAATCCTACACGTGCTATCTCTCCTGCTATTTTTTTCCTAGCATCAAGGGAACCATTCTTATGGCAAAAAACCAAAATAGTTTTAGGCTGCGGATTCTGAAGGTAGGTAGCCAATGCATCGAGTGATTTCAAATTCTGCGCTTCCTTCACCAGCACCACTTGATAGTCGCTCATCATGGGATATCTTCTGGCAGCCATCACCACAGCATTGATATCCGTCTCTGCACCATAGAGTGTGGTGAAGTCAAAATCCTTCTGTTCTTCGGTCAGCACCTGGTTGGCTATGTAATCAGATATCCTATCTATATAATAAGACTCCTCACCCATCAAATAATAGACAGGTTTAAACTTGCGCTCTTTCACACTGCGCACAATATCCTCATAGCTCAATCCGGATTCTTTTTTTGCCATATCAATACTTTTGAGTACCTTTGCAAAGGTAATGCTTTTATCTAAAAAAACCTCGCTGAGATTTTGATTTTTTAGAGCACCTTATGAATTGATTAGAAATATGGAAATTTTGACGCCCTTAAATTTGCCTCCATTTGAACCCAAAATCAAATATACCAGCGGAGACAAAATGAGTATTTTCGACATCTTGCGCCAGAAGTATGTGGCTCTTACCCCAGAGGAATGGGTAAGGCAGCATTTCATCCATTACCTTATTCAAGAGAAAGGATACCCACAGAACCTTTTGGCTAACGAGATGGCCATAACACTGAACGGAACTACCAAGCGATGTGACAGCGTGCTTTTCGACGGCCAGATGAAGCCTAAGGTCATCATTGAGTATAAGGCCCCACATGTCACCATTACCCAGAAGGTCTTTGACCAGATTACACGCTATAATATGGTCTTGCATGTGGAGTACCTCATAGTCAGCAACGGTTTGCACCATTACTGCTGCAAAATTGACAAAAAAGAAAGCAGGTACACCTTCTTGAAAGACATACCTGCTTATGAAAATCTTTGACAATCCGATTACTCTTCAGTCTTAGCGACGCGACGGATTGAACGCTTCTTCTTTGGCTTCTCATCTGCTGCTGCAGCTACGGCCTTGATACCTGCGAATTCTGGGTCAACCATGATACGGCCACAGTACTCACAAACGATAATCTTTTTGCGCATACGAACATCCAACTGGCGCTGAGGTGGGATCTTGTTAAAGCAACCACCACAAGCATCACGCTGTACAACTACAACAGCCAGACCGTTTCTTGAATTCTTGCGGATACGCTTGAAAGAGCTCAGCAAACGAGGCTCAATATTTACCTCTACAGACTTTGCCTTCTCGCGCAGTCTCTCCTCTTCCTGGCGGGTCTCAGAGATGATATCATCCAACTCAATCTTCTTTGCATCCAAATCCTCTGTACGCTCAGCAATCAAGGCACGACCCTCGGTAATCTGCTCATTGTGGTGCTTGATAGCCTCATTGGCCTCACGGATCTTCTTGTTAGCCAGCTCCACTTCCAAGCTCTGGAACTCGATTTCCTTAGTCAGGGTGTCATACTCACGATTGTTGCGAACATTCTCCAGCTGCTCCTTGTATCTTGCAATCAAGCTCTCAGCCTCGTTGATATCACCTCTACGCTCAACAACCTGTGCCTTCAGTTCATCAACCTCTGAGGTCAGACGCTCCATACGAGTCTTCAGACCTTCAATTTCATCTTCCAAATCCTGTACCTCAAGTGGCAACTCACCACGCAAAGTCTTAATCTTGTCAATCTCAGTCAGCATGGTCTGCAACTGATACAGATTCTTCAGTTTTTCTTCTACTGAAAATTCTGCTGGATCTTTCTTTTCTTTTGCCATAGTCTACAAATAATAAATAGGATTGGTATTCACAAGGGTTACCTTAACAGGTAGACCTGGGAACACCTTTTCTATATTGTTTTTAAATAATTCTTGTGTATACTGCTCACTTTCATAATGTCCAATGGACATAACCAGCATTTTATCATACCCGAAGAATTCGTGATATTTCATCTCTCCTGTGATAAAGGCATCGGCTTGCTGGCCTAAAGCATCCGAAGCCAGGAAAGCTCCCGCTCCTCCACATACAGCCACCTTTTGTATCAGACCGGCTTCTGAAGGCTTATTATGCATAACGCATCCCACGCGGAATGTCTCCTTCACCAGCGTCAAAAAGCTCTCTACATCCATCGGCTTCTCCAGTTCCCCAATCATTCCTGCTCCAGCACCAGGTATAATACTTCCATTTTGTGGAGCTAAGGCCACCGGATTCTTCACGCCTAACTTGTGGCAGATCCACCAATTTACGCCTTCAGGGGCATTATCCAAGTTGGTATGGGCAGAATAGATAACCACGTCATGCTTGATGGCTTTCATGACACAGCGCTGGATATAATCACCACCACTGATGCACTTCAGTCCCCTAAACAAAAGCGGATGATGAGAAATAACCAGATTATATCCTAATTCAATAGCCTCATCAATGACCGCTTCGGTCACGTCTAGACACAATAATGCCCCTGACACTTCCGCATCTGTTAACCCAATCTGCAATCCTGCATTATCAAAGCTGTCTTGCAATGGCAGAGGCGCGAAACGTTCAAGGGCGCTTAACACTTCCTTAATTTTCACTCTTCTTCAGAATTTATGGTGCAAAAGTACAACAATTCTTTGAAACGAGCAAAAAAATATCCGGTCTGTTTCACAACACACCGGATAAAGTTCTTTTTACAAAGTTCGAGAGATTGTGAACTAATACCTCACTTAGAAACACATATTATACAGTTACTATTATTTCTTGTATATAAGACTATGGTACAAGTGAAAGGTTTAATCCCAATCTACAAAAATTATGCATTAAAATAATACAAGAAGGTAGCAATACCATCAACGGCAGGCTTACGCTCTCCTTCGGTCTGAATCTGGAACTTAATCTCAGTCTTGATGGTTCCTCTCAGATTGGTGATACTCTCCATCCATACTGCCAAGCGGATACGCTGGCCAACCTTCATCTTGTCCATACCATAGTTCACCATCATTTTCAAGTTGTTTACCTCAATGATCTGGTTCCACAAGAAAGGGAGCATGCTCAAAGTCAGATAACCATGTACAATGGTACAACCGTAAGGGCTCTCTACTGCTGCGCGAGCTGGATCAACATGAATCCACTGATGATCTAATGTTGCATCAGCAAACTGATTGATACGGTCCTGATTCATTTCCACATAATCAGACACGCCAATTTGTTTGCCTAACAGCTGGGCAAACTCATCGTAAGAATTTACTACTACTTTCTCCATATTAGATTTATTATTATAAATTGATATTCAAATAATTAAAGAAGAATTCAGGTTTATCATTCACAATCAGTCCCTCTGGAAATTCGGTTTCTTGAAGCAAGGATGGGATGAATTCATAATCTCCAATAGAGAAGGAAATGTGTGCATCGCTACCCAATATCACGGG
>JAUNHZ010000151.1:0-1662 GCA_030523705.1 Bacteroidales bacterium | reverse complement strand
CACCTCATACTTCTTGCACAAGCGTAGAATCTCCAAGTTGTTAGGTTTAGCCATCAGCTTACCACGGGAAGGTTTGAGAGAAGAATTATTGATTTCCAATAAAGTATGGGTTTCTTTTGCCGCAAGCACAATAGGCTCAAAATCCAATTCCGCAGTTCCATCGCCAGGATGACTGATGATATGGGTCCACGGATTACGAATGGCTGCAACCATTCCCGCTGTATTCTCTTCTAGGCTTCCTCCTTCCCAACATAATGCATGGATACCGGCAATGCGAATGTCCATGTACTTGTAATAATCTTCGTTCAAATCCAGTTCTCCTTGGGTATTCAAGATATTCAGCTCTGCCCCCATGAGCAATCGCAAGTCGCCAAATTTCCTTGGGACCACATGCATATTCTTGAAATAAATGGGGTGGCAAGAGCCAGGAAGAGCAGGTCCATGCTCGGTAATACCCAATACACGCAAGCCTTTCTGTTGAGCCATGGCTACCATTTCCTGCAAGGAACTATACGCATGCCCGCTCATTACGGTATGGGTGTGAACATCAAGCAATGTCTTCATTCTTTCTCAATTTTTGTGCAAATTTAAGCAACTTTCTTCTCATTCACAAAAAAAGGTGTATTTTTGTATCAAATATGGAATTAAACGGAGTGGAGATACACATCACACGGAAGGCCATGCGAAGCATTCGGATGGTCATCAAGTCACCCGATGCTAAGGTTTGCGTGTCGGCTCCTTTCTTTGTCTCCGACCGTGAGATCCAAGCATTTATCCGGGAACGTTGGGACTGGATTCTCCAGAACCGGGCCAAGGTCCTGGAGCGGTCTGCCCAGCTTCCACCGGCCCACACGTTTGTCACGGGAGAGAAGCACTGTCTCTTTGGCGAGGAATATGAGCTGCAGGTCCTGGAGAGCTCAGCGGGACCGGCCATACACCTGCGGTACGACAAGATCATCCTGGTGGTCAAGCCCGGCACGCCGGCAGAGCGGCGGGCCAAGATCATGGCAGAATGGTACCGGGTGCGCCTGCAGAATGAGCTCTACACCCTCATGAACAAGTGGATGTGCCTGCTCAATGAGCCCGAAGTGACCTGGTCCATCCGCCAGATGAAGGCACGCTGGGGAAGCTGCTGTCCGCAGAAGAGAAGCATGCTGTTCAACCTGGAGCTGGCGCGCATGCCCCTGCCTTGCGTGGAGTATGTGGTGGTCCATGAGTTCACCCACCTGCAGGAGCGCTACCACAATGACCATTTCAAGGCGCTCATGACGGTGCACCTGCCCCAGTGGCGTACCCTGAAGAAAGAACTGAATACGTTTGCCCAGACTCACCGGTAGTCCATATCAGTACTGCACCAGCGTTATACCCAGAAGGTCCTCTCTGCCACCCCCGGAAAGAAAACGAGCTTCAAGTTCCTTCAAACTCATCTGAAGCACTTCCTATTCCTGTCCGCCTGAAAATGGGACTTACTTGGGAATGACTTGGGAGTTACTTGGGACTTGTTTCTCACCGTGCGGACGGGGGGCAGGTAACCAGCGCCCTGATTACGGCTGCAAAGATACTACAATGTCAAGCCTATTGCAAGAATTTGTCCCAAAGTAGGACGTAAAGCAATGATATACAGCGAAATATCACACACAACATTTAGGAAAAGACACCCAT
>JAUNHZ010000150.1 GCA_030523705.1 Bacteroidales bacterium | reverse complement strand
GTAGTATGAATCAATACGAAACCGTTTTCATTTTGACTCCCGTTTTGTCTGATGATCAGATGAAGGAAGCGGTAGGTAAATTCAAGACCCTGCTTACCAATGCTGGTGCAGAGATCCTCAATGAGGAGAACTGGGGTCTGAAGAAGTTGGCTTATCCTATTGAGAAGAAGTCTACTGGCTTCTATCAGTTGATTGAGTTCAAGGCTGAACCTACAGTGATTGACAAGTTGGAAATTAATTTCCGTCGTGATGAGCGCGTAATTCGCTATCTTACTGTAAAGATGGAGAAGTATGCTGCTGAGTATGCTGAAAAGCGCAGAAACAATAAAAAGAAGGAGGACTAATTATGGCAGTAGCACAAGCATCTGAAATTCGTTATTTGACTCCACCTACTGTAGATGTCAAGAAGAAGAAGTATTGCCGTTTCAAGAAGAGCGGTATCAAGTACATCGACTATAAGGATCCTGAATTCTTGAAGAAGTTCTTGAACGAGCAGGGTAAGATCTTACCTCGTCGTATTACCGGTACTTCATTGAAGTATCAGCGTCGTGTAGCTCAGGCAGTGAAGAGAGCTCGTCATTTGGCTCTTCTCCCATTCGTAACTGATATGATGAAATAAAAAGAGGAGGAATAGTAATGGAAGTAATTTTGAAGAAAGATGTTATCGGTCTTGGTTTCAAGGACGATATCGTAGAAGTAAAGAACGGTTATGGCCGTAACTATTTGATTCCTCAGGGTTTTGCAGTAATTGCTTCTCCTGCAGCAAAGAAAATGTTGGCAGAGGATTTGAAGCAGCGTGCTCACAAGTTGGCTAAGATCAAGGCTGATGCTGAGGCTATCGCAGAGAAGATCAATGCAGTTTCATTGACCATCCCTGTTAAGGTTAGTGCAACTGGTGCAGTTTACGGTTCTGTAAACAACATCATGTTGGCTGAGGAGTTGGCTAAGCAGGGTATTGAGATTGATCGTAAGATCATCGTTCTGAAGGACGTTAAGGCTCTTGGTGCTTTCGAGGCAGCTGTAAAGTTGCATCGTGAAGTTACTGCAGCTTTGAAGTTTGAGGTTGTACCTGCACAGGAAGAAGCTTAAACAACTGTAGCTGTTTATTAAACATAAAATCCCTCGGATTCCAGTAGTGAATCCGAGGGATTATTTTTTTATCTCAATCTCTAAAAACGCAATAAAAAAACCTGCTGAACAATGTTCAACAGGTTCCAATTCTCTCTTTCGTAACTAAAGATTACTCAGCAACTGTAGTATCAGTAGCACAGCTGTCGCAGCAAGCTGCAGAATCAACTGGAGCAACCTCCTCAACTACTGTAGAATCTACCTCAGCCTCAGTAGCCTCACCGTTAGCGTTACCACCGCAAGATGCGAAAGAAACAGCAGCCATAGCTACGAACATAAATACCAACTTCTTCATTTTCTTTGCTTTTTAAAACTGTAAAACAATCATTTGTTTATTAAAACACTGCAAAGTTAAGGCATTTTTTAATACGGCGTATCTTTTTTTGTAACTTTTTTTAGGCTTTTTTTTGTAACTTTTTTTAATGCGTTGATAATCAGTTGCATGCGAAATGTTAAAATATTGCTGTGTTCCCACACAAAACGTTGAAAAGCCATAAATATTGTTTTATTTGGCATTTTGTACTATCTTTGTACTCAAATTAATGAATTATGGTTGACAAGACAATTTTTCAAGATAAGACCGCTGTGTTTTATACGTTAGGTTGTAAACTTAATTTCTCAGAAACGTCTACCATTGGAGTGATGTTAAAGGAATTGGGTGTCAGGAATGCCCGTAAGGGGGAACAGGCCGATATTTGTGTCGTGAATACATGTTCTGTTACCGAGATGGCCGATAAAAAATGTCGTCAGGCTATTCATCGTTTAGTAAAGAATCATCCTAATGCATTCGTGATAGTCACTGGCTGCTATGCTCAGCTTAAACCGGGAGAGGTGTCTTCTATTCCTGGTGTTGATCTTGTGGTAGGAGCAGAGCAGAAAGGAGAGATTTTGTCTTTCGTTGAGAACCTGGTTAAAAAGGATGTAGGCGAGTCATATACTGTTCCTACTAAGGATATCAGAACTTTTTCTCCTTCTTGTAGTAAAGGAGACAGAACCCGATATTTCCTGAAAGTTCAGGATGGTTGTAATAATTATTGTACCTATTGTACCATACCTATGGCGCGTGGTCGTAGCAGAAATGGTTCAATTGCTTCTATGGTGGAACAGGCACGCCAGGTTGCAGCTAGTGGTGGAAAGGAAATTGTCATTACCGGTGTGAACATCGGTGATTTTGGCCGTACTACCGGGGAGTCATTCTTGGATTTGATTAAGGAACTGGATAAGGTAGATGGAATTGAGCGTTATCGTATATCTTCTATTGAGCCGGATTTGCTGACCGATGAAATTATTGAATTCTGTGCTCAGAGTCGTGCCTTTATGCCTCATTTCCACATTCCATTGCAGAGTGGTTCAGACCATGTCTTGAAATTGATGCATCGTCATTATGACCGTGCTCTGTTTGCGGATAAGATTCTCAAGATTAAGGAACTTATTCCGAACGCATTCATTGGCGTGGATGTCATGGTGGGTTGCCGTGGTGAAACGCCAGAGTGTTTCCAGGATAGCTATGATTTCATCAACAGTTTGCCTTTGACTCAGTTGCATGTCTTCACCTATTCTGAGCGTCCGGGTACAAAAGCACTTGAGATTGATTATGTGGTTCCTGCAAAAGAACGCCATGCACGTTCTCAGAAGCTGTTGGAGTGGAGCGATGTGCAGACCCAGCATTTCTACGCAGACCATATTGGAAGTGAAAAGCTAGTGCTGCTGGAAAAACCAAAACCGGGCATGCCGTTTCATGGTTTTACCGATAATTACATTCGTGTAGAGGTTCCTTATGCGCAAGCCAAGCATGATAATATGTTGGTAAAGGTTCGTTTGGGCGACTTTAATGAAGACAAGTCAGCATTGACAGCTACAATCTTGGAAGAAATATGCTGAAGGTCTCTGTCGTTATACTGAATTGGAATGGAGCAGAGATGCTCCGGAAGTTTCTCCCTTCGGTCTGTGCGTATTCTCAGGCTGAGGGCATAGAGGTTGTTGTGGCCGATAATGCTTCAACAGACTCCAGCTTGGCGGTTGTCTGCCAGGAATTCCCAGGCGTACGGACCATTCAGATGGATAAGAACTATGGCTTTGCCGATGGTTATAACAAAGCGCTAGCGCAAGTAGAGGCTGAATATGTGGTCTTGCTGAATTCCGATGTAGAGGTAACCCCAAACTGGTTACAACCCTTGATTGCTTATATGGATGCAAATCCGAAGGTTGCCGCTTGCCAACCTAAACTTCGCTCTTGGCGTAATAAGCCAAGTTTTGAGTATGCTGGTGCTTGTGGTGGCTTTATGGATAGATTTGGCTATCCGTATTGTCGTGGAAGAATTTTGGGAACCGTAGAGGAAGATAAGGGACAGTATGATACCGTGACTCCAATCTTCTGGGCTACAGGGGCCGCGCTTTTCATTCGTCTGGATGCCTATCGTCAGGTGGGTGGATTAGATGGACGCTTTTTTGCTCATATGGAGGAAATCGACCTTTGCTGGAGGCTGAAGAGTAGGGGCATGGAGATTGTTTGTATACCTCAGAGTACAGTCTATCACGTAGGTGCTGCCACATTGAAAGAAAGCCCAAGGAAGACATTCCTGAATTTCCGGAATAACTTGCTCATGCTATATAAGAATCTTCCGCAGCAGGATTTGAGAACCGTAATGTTTGTTCGTTCTCTATTAGATTATGTAGCGGCTTTCCAGTATCTGGTGAAATTGGATTGGGGCAATTTTGTGGCTGTATTCAAGGCTCGTTGGGCTTTTGCCAAGATGAAACCAGAATACGAGGCTGTCCGTAAGGAAAATCTGTCTCTTGCTGTACAGAACCGATTCCCAGGCTGGACTCCCCATTTCCTGATATGGAATTATTATGCTCGTGGAAAACGCGTTTTTTCAAGTTTTGAATAGACTATGAATAAGAAAGACCAAATTTATAAAGAAGCCAACGTCTTTTTCTTGCAGCAAAAGGAAAAGGAGGAAGGTATTGTCAAGTTGCCTAGTGGTGTTCTCTATCGTTGGATAGAGCGGGGTAGTGGACCGGTTTTCCCTACACTGAACAGCATAGTCTATGTCCGTTATACTTGCAAGTTGATTGACGGAAAGGTGGTGGACAGTAACCTGAGTGATCCTCTTCCTGCTTGTTTTGTTGTCCGCCAGTTGATTATGGGATGGCAGATTGCCTTGTGCCGCATGAAGGCTGGAGACAAGATGGAATTATTTGTCCCATGGGAGTATGGTTACGGAAAGAAACGCGTAGATGATATTCCTGGTTATTCAACCTTGGTTTTTGAGATAGAACTGTTGAAGGTTGAACTGAGATGACGAATAATACGAGTTATATGGAATACGCACAGTTTAGTCGCTTCCTGGCCGACGAGGACCCTTCTTGGCTGGAGAAATGTGCCGAAGCGGGTAAAGAAAAACTTTTAACCTTATATCCCACCAAACGCATAAAAGCTTGGGATTCTTTCAGTATAACCATAGAATCGGATAGCCTTTATGCGGTCGATGGTTGTGAGACCTATCTGTTGGGAATGGTCGATGATGAGTACCCTGCATTACAGCGTACTACCGATGGCTATTTGCTCACTTTCAGGGTATGATGTACTCGGTGGTATCCTCAATCCCTGCTTGAGCTAATGCTTCCTTGCGCTCTGTGCATGTGCCACAGACACCACAATGCTTTTCTCCTCCTTTGTAGCAAGACCAAGTCTCGGCATAATTAATGCCTAGTTTCTTTCCATGCCGTGCAATGTCTGTCTTGCTGATTTCTGTATATGGGGCAACAATGCGGATATGGTCGTATGTACCGTTCTCCATTGCCGATGACATGGCGTTGATAAACTCAGGCCGGCAGTCGGGGTAGATGGCATGGTCGCCTCCATGATTGGCAATAAGTACTTTTTTCAGTCCGTTGCTCTCTGCCACCCCACAAGCTATAGAGAGCATGATACCATTGCGGAAAGGAACCACGGTACTTTTCATGTTCTCATCCTCATAGTGGCCTTCGGGTATGGCGTCAGCTCCACTTAAGAGAGATGATTTGAAGTACTGATGCATGAAATCCAATGGGATGATCAGGTGTTTGATACCCAATCTCTCACAATGTATCTTTGCAAAAGGAATCTCATTGGCAGAATGGTTTGCACCATAGTCAAACGTAATGGCCATGGCTATCTGGTCTGCATATTCATAGAGCATGGTAATGGAATCCATGCCTCCGGATACAATAATTAAAGAATCTTTCATATATCTACCTTTAATTAATAAAAGAAAGAAGCTCCTCGGCTTGATGGATTACATGTTCTGCTCCGTTGGCTTCTAATTCGCTGATAGGACGGAAGCCCCAACTGACACCCACACTTTCAATACCGGCATTATGAGCGGTCTGCATATCCACTCCCGAGTCTCCCACGTACAGTGTATCTTCGGCTGTTACTTGGGCTGTTGCAAGGATATCCAGCACGATGCGTGCGTCGGGTTTCGTAGGAATGCCTTCTCGCTGTCCTAAGACTGAGACAAACTTGATGGCAGGGAAATAGAAGGCTATCAACTTTTCGGTGGCACTTTGGTATTTGTTCGATGCGACTGCCAATTGTACCCCCATGTTCTGCAATTTCTCCAATAAAGAAAGTATGCCTTCATAAGGAATAGTCTCATCTCTATTATGCACATCGTAATAGGCCAGGAATATCTCGCGGACCTTCTCCACCATTTCAGGAGTGCGGAGTGTTGCCGGTAAGGCTCTTTCAAAAAGCTTACGAATGCCGTTTCCTACAAAAGTGGGATAGCTCTCTAAAGGGTGTTCACCTAT
>JAUNHZ010000149.1 GCA_030523705.1 Bacteroidales bacterium | reverse complement strand
GGAATAGCCAAAGAAAGCATTCCAACCCGTACCCCATTTACCATGATCAAAGAGCATCTCATCCCAGCTGTATGGAAGTTCATACTTATCTCCTATAGGCTCTCTATAATCATAAAGCAGACCATCAACATAATGACTGATTTTACCAATACCAACAGTATAATAACCATTACGGCGAAGTTGGTGGAACATCGTCTCTGGATGTTCTTCTTCTGGCTTTGGGGAACGTTGTAATCGATATGCCTCATTGGATAAATCATCCCAGTTCTGAGGACGATAACCCGTTAACATACTCGCTCTTGAAGCACCACTTGTAGGTATCTGTACATAATGCTCAAAAAACAAACTGCCTTGACTTGCAAGACGGTCGATGTTTGGTGTCAGCACCTCGGAGCCGTAAGCACCTAACTCCCTGCGCAAATCGTCTATACAAATAAACAGGATATTAGGGTGATCTTTTGTGTGCTGCACTTGCTGTGCCTTTCCCTGTAAAGGGATAAGACACATACAAGCAGAAGCAATTTTTATAGATTTTCCCATAAGCAATTCTACTGATTATCATCAATAACAGTCAATGGAGCTACATTATTCTCAAAGCCCACATAACCTTTATTCTGATTGATTACTCCACCCTGGTTACTATCTATAGCTGATGACGGAATAGGGAACAGTACATGGAAAGGACTGATTTTAAATGTATTTGCACCCCAGAAAATATTTCCTGGACGATACAATTCATTCTTTGCCATGATTCTATCATACCAATAGTTCTTTTCTGAGAATGAGGACATGCTATATCCATTCATTCCCTTTTCTGCCATCATGTAAGCTATACGAGTAAGTTCTTCCTTACGGAATTCCTCTGCGTACAGTTCTCGTGCACGTTCATCCAGAATATATTCAATATCTACATCTTTGGCATCAACAGGGTCTGCCAGTGCTCTTGTTCGTACAGCATTCACATCTTGTGCGGCTTTATCAGGCTTATTCAACCACACATAAGCCTCTGCACGTACTAGGTGTGTTTCTGCCAGACGGAACAAGTACCAGTCAGAGTGACCACCATAAGGTTGACCTGGACGCTCTTCATCTGCTACATAAACCTTATAGTAAGGGAATGGGAACCAACAATGAATTGTATCAGTCTTGTTTGTGTACTGAATCTGTACTGGCTGACCATAATACTTAGATGCAGGGTTGTTATAGATATACTTAGTCACAGGGAACCAATTCACTTTCTCATCATGGCGTAAATCATTATTGCAGTTCTCCCAAAGTTCATAGTTATAATAGCTACATGGACGTACATAACCTACACCTCGGCCAATCAATTCTACAAAGCTATTACCCTGGGTATCAATGGTTCCGCGTTTTCCGTCAGGATCCTTCATATAGGCTGAGTTCCACCAAGATGGTGTATATCTACGCATAGCCTGGGTACCACCTGAGATATTAGCATCTGGGAATCCATAACGTTCCTGCACAACAAGCAAACCCTCCTTATTCTGTGAGATGGACTTATTCTCTTTCTGATGTAGATCCCATATTACGTTATAAGTAGCATCGGAAGCAACATTTCCAAAACGGCTGGTCATAAGTGAGTGAATACCATCATCAATAACTGCAGAAGCCGCATCAGCTGCCTTCTGGTATTCATGATTTGTTAGATAGATTTTTGCCAACAGGTGATAACCACTAGCCCTGTTCACTGCGCCAGGATCAGCTTTCACTGGCAGATGCTTCACACTCCACTCCATATCCTCTTGGATCTTTTTCAGAATACTAGTTCTTGAATGGGTAAAGAAGTCAATCTTTGGCTCAGTATATTCCTTATTCAAGAAAGGAATATCACCATAAAGATGGACCAGACGAAAATACCAGAATGAACGGTGGAAATAAGCTTCTGCCAATATTGCATTCTTAATTTCCTCTGAATCAAAAGTACCGTTTTCAATACGTGTGAGCACCACATTTGCATTACGTACCTGCTTATAACCCCTATCCCAGAATTCATGAACATCGTAAGCACTTCCTGAACCTGATGGCAGGACCTGGGTATCAAAATTATGTAATGCACTCGTTGCCTTGTTTGCGCTTACCGCAATATCCGATGCCACGAGTTCAGTAGCTAAACCACCAGACTCTCCATAAAAATCATTACGTAAATTCTTACGCAAATTTACCAAAAGGCCTTCAAAACCAGCTTCATCTACATAAATGGATTCTGGAGTAAAAATTGACAAAGGCTTGGTTTCCAAGAAGTCCTCCCCACCACAAGCTGTGAAAAGAACAGCAGCAGCCAATAAGCTGATTTTCATATATCTATTTTTCATGATGTCGAAATTAAAGTGTTACATCGATACCGAAAGTTATAATCTTTGGCATTGGAGTATCTCCAGACTCTGGATCATACCCAGACCATTTAGTTGCAGTCAATAAGTTTCTTCCATTCAAATATAGACGGCAACGTTCCAATCCAATCTTTGAAATCAGTTGCTTAGGTATAGAATAACCTAAGGTAATATCCTGTAATCTTAAGAAACCTGTCTGCTCATAGATAGTGAACGAAGGAGTCTTCACACTCAGCAGGCGAGTATACTTATTTGTTGGATTTGATGGTGTCCAATACTGAGAATGAAGCTGATTCTTTCGGTCTTCTACCTCATTAGTGTTTGACAACAAGCTGTTTCCACGCCAATGACCTAAATCCGCTCTCAAGAAAACTGATAATTCAAAATTCTTATAATGAACATCATTACGTAAACCTAAGCGATAACGTGGGGTTTTATAACCCTGAAAGACCTTATCTTCCTCAGTAATGGCACCATTACCATCTACATCTAACAACTTGATATCTCCTGGGGCCTTACCATATTTTTTAGCTTCTTCCTCCTCACCCAACTGATAGATGCCTAGGAATTTATAATCCCAGATCTGGTCGATAGAGTGACCTATGAACCAACCATTGGTATGGTCATCTGCCTCTTTCTGCCCTATAACATTACCATTTTCATCTTTTACATCAACCATTTCACCATACAAATGCCTTACTTCATTACGGTTCATGGAGAAAGTAAGAGTTGATGTCCAGTCAAAATCTTTCTTCTTCATGTTCACGCTGTTCAAGGTTGCCTCAAAACCATGATTTTTGAGTTCACCCATGTTCGACATGACTGACTTATAGCCAATGATAGCTGGAAGACTACGAGGGAGCAGCAGGTCCGTGGTCTTCATATCATAGTAATCCAAAGTTCCAGAAAGACGATTTTTTAGAATTGAGAAGTTAATTCCCAAGTTCAAGGATGCAGTCTTTTCCCAGCGCAAATCTGCATTAGACATTGTATCATTAAAGATACCAATTACCTGATTTCCATCAGAAAGATACTTTGTTGTACCCAGTTTAGCCAATGCAGAATAGATACCGATATCTCTGTTACCATTCAAACCATAAGATGCACGCAGTTTCAGTTCATCCACCCATTTAACATTCCAGAACTTTTCCTCTGAAATTGTCCATGCCAATGCAGCAGATGGGAATGTAGCATAAGGGTGTTTCTGTCCAAAAGCAGAATAACCATCCTTACGTACAGACAATGTCAAAAGGTAACGATCAAGCAGAGTATAGTTCAAACGAGCCATGAGCGCTGTTCCTGTGCCATATGTGTCGTTGTTAGTGATTGTTGGCGATGCTCCTAAGGACAATTGGTGGAAATTCAATGCTTCACTTGGAGAGAACCCTTGATTAGTTACAGTATCACTCCAACTTTGATTTTTTTCAGCATTCACAAGGAAGGTTGCATAGAAATCATGTACACCAAATGTTTTACGCCAAGAAAGAATGTTATCTACCTGCCATTCATAGAGCGATGTATTTATACGCTGACCGTAGCCACCCAACTTATCTCCTGCAGGCATCTTTGTAGAGTCATAATAATAATTCTTACTCCAGTTATAACGGTTTATATAAGAAATCTTATAGTTGAATCCAAAAGGAAGCTTGATTTCTGCATACAAGGTTGCAAACAAGCTCTGCGTGATATTCAGCTTTTCACGCATGGCATTATCAATATATGGATTCTGAACTACACCAGAATCGTCTGAAGTGTACCATTTCAAATTGCCATTCTCGTCGTATGGGGTTGCCAACGGACTCTGCTCATAGACGTTTCTAAGGCTGATAGCAGTACTACTGTTATCTTTGTTTGAGAACTGAGCATTTACACCAACAGTCATCCAACTAGTCAGTTTGGTATCAGCATTAATTCGGGTACGGATTGTCTTATACTCATCGCCTATCACGAAACCCTTATTATCGGTCAAGCCAACTGAGAAGAAGTATTTGTTCTTCTCGCTTCCGCTAGATACACTCAGGGCATAGTCCTGTCGAAGGCCTGGGCGTGTAACTTCATCGTACCAATCATAAGAAACTCCATTCAAGTAGTTCTCTTGTTCAATCTCCTTTAAGGTCAGACGATTCATCCAGGTACGGGTAGCATCTGGATCATGTGAGACATCGTATCCCAACCAAGTATTCAGATCCACACCTTCTGGCAAATTCTCAGGATTAGCATAATACCCCAAAGGTTTACTACTATTCAAGCGGGTGAGGAAATCCTGTCTGCGCTGCAGATATTGCTCCAAATTGTTTGGTTTCACATAATTGGTGAACGAAGTCAATCCCTCCTTAACAGAAAGATTAATAGAAACCTTGCCTGTCTTACCTTTCTTAGTATTAATCATGATGACTCCGGCCGCAGAACGAGCACCATATACTGCAGCTGCACTTGCATCCTTCAATACCTCTACGGTCTCAATATCCGCTGGGTTAATATCATTAATACCACCATTAAAGATAACACCATCCAGCACAATTAATGGAGAGTTATTTGCTGAAAGTGATGCAGGTCCTCGGATCTCCATACTGCTTGCTCCCGAAGCTGACGTACCAAAACTAGCATTAAAACCAGCAATGGTACCACTAAGCATATCCAGCACATTGGTAGCCGATGAGGTAGAATAGTTTTCTGCCTTTACTTGGGTAATGGCACCGGTCAGATCCTTTTTCTTTACAGAACCGTAACCAATAACTACTACGTCTTCCAGCATTTCAGAATCCTCTTTCAGGATAATCTTGGAAAGGTTACCATTGGCTGAAAGTTCCATGGTCTCAAAACCCACGAAAGATAATAGTAAGGAAGAATTTACATTCTTTAGTTCCAAGGTGAAATTACCATCCAAATCGGAAACTGTTCCATTAGTAGTACCTTTTTCCAGGATATTCACGCCTATTAATGGTTCTCCTTGTTGATCTAGAATCTGTCCAGACACTTTACGCGACTGGCCGTTACGAACTTGCTGTGTTGGATTTTTCTTAACACTTAACACAACATTCTTTCCATTAATTGAATAGCTTAAATTCTGACCTGCCAGAATCTGGCCAATAGCATCTCTCAAAGTGGTTGCATTTACGTTTACCACTTTCTTGGTATCTAAATCGTCCGAAGAATAGACAAAAAGATACCCGGAACTTTTCTTCAACTCAGCAATTGCTTTCTTCACCGTTACCTGATTTAGTTTCAGTGGCGAGATATTCTGCGCCATACTTAACTGGCACAAGAAAAGCATTACCAATGTTAATGAAAGAGCTTTAAATGTCTTTTTCATAGAATTGATTAAATATGTATTAGAATTAATAAATTATTACATTTTTCCCTTTGACACTGTAATTAAACTTATGAGTTCCTGATAAATTATCTAAGATAGTCTCAAGAGAATTATCTTCTAGATAAAAATCTCCGTAGAACCTAAGATCTCTGAGTACAGGATTCTCAATCGTGATTTTAACTTTATAATAGTGTTCTAACCGTGTAGCTATTTGTGAAAGTAAATCATCTTCAAAAATAAGCATTCCACTTGTCCATGCCTTGGAACTTTGGATTTTACCAGCAGAAACGCTTATCTCACCTGTTACCTTGT
>JAUNHZ010000007.1 GCA_030523705.1 Bacteroidales bacterium | reverse complement strand
TGCATATACTGAGTATCAGACTCCTGAACTACGCCAATCCACTTGTAACCATAGATTGCACCTAGAGACTTACCCAGGAACAACTGGTTCGTGATATCATCCTTACCATCACCATAAAGTTCCTTCAACTTGTTTCGGTTGATAGTGAACTGCATGTTAGTGGTCCACATGAAGTTCTTGGTACGGATATTAGTAGAGGTCAAAGAAGCCTCGATACCCCAGTTACCAACCTTACCCATGGTAGAAGACTGCTTAGTGATACCAGTACTCATAGATGGGATATCACGCTGGAAAATCTGGTCAGTAGTGTTTGCTGTATAGGCATCAATCTCGAAATGCAGACGGCCCTTGAACAAATCACTCTCCACGCCATAGTTCCAAGAAGTAGTGGTTTCCCAACCCAGCATTGGGTTACCCAGGGTTGCCAAAGACTGTGCATAATATGCCTTGCCATCGAAATAATAGGTATAGCCACCAGACTTACCCATATTCATCTGTGACAAGGTTCCATAAGGAGCCAGAGACTGGTTACCGTTCTTACCCCAAGACAACTTAATCTTGGTATTGGTTGCAAAAGGAACTGCTTTCTTGAAGAATTCTTCGTTAGAGATGCTCCAAGCCACACCTACTGCAGGGAAAGTACCCCACTTCTTACCGCTACCAAATACAGAAGACCCATCACGACGTAAAGATGCGTTGAAATGATACGTATCTGCATAAGAGTAGTTAATACGACCCAGATAACCAATGTTATTATGCAGACGGTAGGACTGGGTAGTGATATCACGAGTCTTAGCGTTAGTCAGACCATATACGCCTAAGGTTGTATTACCCAAGTCTGCGAAGTCCTGACCCTGGAAGGTTTCAACATCGCGCATATCAGAGTCACGAGTATATACCAAGGTACCGCTCAAGAAATGATCACCAAAGCTCTTGGTATAAGTCAAAATGTTATCGAATACATAAGAACGGTTGGTTGTGTTAGTTACATAACCATATGCTTCGTTCAAGTACTTATCGGTTACTGCTGCAGAGTAGTCGTCACCATCGGTGTACTTAACCAAGTTTGTCTCATGTACAAAGTAACGCTGTTTAGTCAGACGATCAGTGTAGTTACCAGTCAACTTATAGCTCAAGCCCTCAATTCCAGGGATCTTGATTTCAATCTCACCACCCAGGGTCACTGCACGGTTATGATTCTCACTGTCCACACCAGTATTCGTACTCCAGAGAGGGTTAGTCTGGTCACGGTCGTTACCACCAATCAAGAACTTACGGAGAGACTTCCCGTCGCTCAGATAAGGTTCACCCCAAGGAGAATACATACGGCCTACACTAGATGAGACACCATCGTTCTCAGAAGCAGAGTAGTTTACGTTGAAGCCTGCCTTGATGTACTTGTTCACCTTGAAGTTCATGCGGCTGTTTATGGTCTCACGGATATAGTGGTTACCCTTGATGAAGTTCTTGTTGTCCATGTGAGATACACCTACAAGATAATCCGAAGTATCACTAGCACCAGAGATATTCAGAGAATAGTTCTGGCGAAGACCAGTGCGAGTTGCAAAATCAAACCAGTCTGTCCACTCACCCTTGTCATAGTTGGCCTTCTCAAGCTCACTCATCCAAGAGACATCACCCGCTTCACGGTCCTTCAGCGCATTGTAGCGCTCAATATACTCATAACCATCACGCAAGTCTGGCTTGTAGTTAGGAGTAACCATAGCCAGGGTGGTCTGGAATGAAATCATAGGCTTGCCCAAGGCACCTTTCTTGGTCGTGATCATGATGACACCATTAGCAGCCTGAGAACCGTAGGCAGCCAGAGAAGTCGCATCCTTCAGCACTGACATGGATTCAATATTGGTAGGATCAATATCATTGATGGAACCTTTGAAGATGACTCCATCTACAACGATCAATGGATCGGATCCGCCACTGATGGATTTCTGGCCACGGATCTGCAAGCTTGGCTCACTGCCGGCCCTGCCGCTCTGGCTCATCTGCAAGCCTGGAGTCTGACCGCGCAGCATATCCAAGGCATTATTAGGAGCAGTCAGTGCCACACCACCTTCGGATACCTTTACAGTAGAGACAGAACCGGTAAAGTTCTTACGCTTTGTTACACCATAGCCTACCACAACAACCTCTTCAAGAGCCTCTGAGTCCTCTTTCAAGGTGATCTTCATGGTTTTCTCAGCCTTTACGGTCTGAGTCACATAACCTATGTAGGAAACAGTCAAGTCTGCTCCTACCTTTTTCACACTCAAAGCAAAGTTACCATCAAAATCAGTGACTGTACCGTTGGTTGTCCCAACCTCCAATACATTGGCGCCGATAATAGGCTCTCCGCTTTCATCAATTACAGTACCTTTCACGGCTACCTGAGCCATAAGGACTGTAGCAGAACAAAAGAACAGCACGGCAAATGCTATTCTCTGCATCATCTGATGAAGATTTCTTTTCATACTATCAGTTTTTACAGTTAATTATTTAGTTATATAAATTAATTTCTCTTTGCTCAAATCTGCAGGAATATCTGCAACAGACAGAATCTCAAACTGGACGTTAGGGATAAAGGCCAGCTCAGAAGCCGACGTAAACTCAGCTTCCTTACTGCCTTCTACTATAAACAACCTTTCTATATTAACACCTTCATGAGAATAACTGTTCACGTATCTGGCCACGTAGCGGCTATAGGCTGCACGGTACAAGGAATCCGTACCAGCCAGACTCTCCATCCAGCCTGGAACCTTTGGCAGCATGCTGTAGAAATGGACATCGGGATGATTATCCTTTATGTCTTTTATAGTAGGTATAAGTGTCTTGACATCATTGGAAATGCTGAAGTGGCGCATTTCAAAATCGGCTGGAGTAAGTACATAATCATCCAATGGCTGAATGCAGACATTGAAATCCTTCAAGCTTGCATCTGCCTTCTGAAAACTTATAGACTGCCCGGGAGCCACACTTGACTCCCGAACAGCATCCTGCTTACCGCAGGCACTCAAAACCATAAGCCCTATTACTAAACCTAAATATATTGTATGCCTTTTCATCACCTTAATTATTGCAAATCTGACACTGCAAAGGTAAGGCACATACTTATAAAAGGAAAGAGATGGTAATCTATCCTATTAACAGATATAGTAAGATTTCACCCCGCTTAAAACATTGATTTTAAGCGGGGTGAGAAAAATAAATAGTAAGGGATTTGGATGTTATTCTATGGTGTCTGTTAGGGTAGGGATCTGGATATTCTCACACAGATTCCTTACTCTGACAGGGAATTCTACAGCGCTTTCCGTGGCACGGGCACGCATCTTCTGCCGTGCATTATAAACGGTCTGTGTGGAGAGGCCCAGGATCTTACCTATCTTCACACTGCTGGATATGCCTAAGCGCACCAAGGCGTAGATGCGTATATCGGTTGACAATCTCTCACCAGACTTCAGGGTAATCTGCTCTTCAGGACGAAGCAATGTATTGAACTGTTCTACGAAATCCGGGAATATCTGAAGGAAAATCTCATCAAACTTGTTCCACAGCTCATGCTGCTCTTCCATATCCTTCTCACTCCTTGCCTGTGTCGCGTTCAATGCCAGATCATATTGGCGAGCCACCAGCTTACGGTTGATGTCTTTCTTCAAGTCAGCCATTTTCTGCAAATAAGCAGAACAAGTGGCAAACATCTGCCCTATATATTCCTCTTTCAGATAATTCGCTTCTTTCAAGCGGGCACCTTCTTCCTGCAGTTCCGCGCCTTTCTGGGATAAAGCCTCATTACTCTCATGGAGCAAGGCTCTCTCATTTTCCAGTTCCTGCGTTTTCTCGTTCAGAAGTGCCACCTTCTCTTCCAGTTCCTTATGGAGCTGACGGCGCTTCCTGCTGGAGACGACCACATAATACAATGCCCACACTGCAATGATCAAGCAAAGTGCCAAGACCCAGGAAATAATCTGAGAAATCCGGGCCTGTTCATTGATCTTACTCGTAGAAGCCTCGCTCAGATTCATTAGGGCAGAATAAAGGGGTTTGCTGGCACTCCGAATTCTATCAGGGTAATCCTTCTGTATGGCAACTGTAGCGGAATACAGGCGCTGAGCCGATGCCAGTTCACCTGCTTCAAGTGCATGTCTGGCTACAGCTGGCAACATGGATACCGAACGGTCTATGCGGACAATCTGCTCACAAATTCCCTTTGTATAGTATACCAACTCATTCTCACTATCTCCCAGCAAGGAGGAAAGCCATCCCACGTCTGTACACAACTGCGGGAACCAGTATTGATTAGCCGGCATCTCGTCCACATGCTTCTTGATTAGATCCCTTACAACCTGTTTCTTCTCCGGATCTGTTTCATTCCAGTATCTGGCATGCAAGTAATACGGGGAATTCTCATTGTTCTCTACAGCAAGGATAGAATCAGCGTAAACCACACACATGGGATCTGGCTGAGGCAAATTCAGAAAGATGGCTCTGTTAGACCAATAGTCAATCTGTGCGACATAATAATCCAGTTTTTGTTCCCGATTCATAGGAACCTTGCTCAGAACCCGAAGTTCTGCAGCACACTCCTCCAGCATTCCCTCATGAGCCAGAAGCTCGCTTTTAGCAATCTCCGTCTCCAGTAACCACTCAGTCTTCCCGGTTCTCTCTGCCAGCTCCAGGTTCTTGTCAATATAGGTCTGGGCTGAATCGAAATTAAAGTGCATGAAGTTTTCAATGAGCAGTTTATTGTAGAAATAGGCAGATTCAACAGAACCGGTAGAGGATGCATTTTTCTTGTATTCCTCTATCTTACTGTCCCTAATATGCTTATAATGGGCTGCACTGTCCAATGCTGAGATGATACGGGAAAAACATTCCTTCTGTACTCTTGTAGCCTGATGGTTCTGGCTACAAGAGCAGAAAAGGAATATCATTCCTGAAATAAGAACTATTATCTTGTTATTCATAGATTAAGGTTTTGCCGTGCAAATATACTTAATAATTCTCATATCCAAACAAAAATTATAAGTATCCACCCACATTTTCTATTTCTCCAACAGTCTTACAGGGCCCATCAAACCCGATGGTTGCAGTTTGCTCTGGGCTGAGTAGAATGGCATGGTGGTATAGGAAATCTTGTTCTCTATACCTGGCTGCTGGTCACCAATCAGGCGATTTACCCACAGGTTGGTCACAATGACCTTAATGTCATTCTTTCCTGGCTTCAGGGCTGCGGTCACGTCCAGCTTGAACGGAGCCTTCCAGACCACACCTAAGTTCTGACCGTTCACAAAGACCTCGGCCATGACTGCCACCTTACCTAAATCAAGCGTCAGGCTGCCTGCGTTCTGCAACTGTTTCTTGTTCAGCTCTATGGTCTTGGTATAGGTTGCCTTTCCTGAGAAATACTTGATTCCTTCATTGGTATTGTCCTTCAAGTCCGACAGTGTCTCAAAAGTAGCTGATGCAGGAGCGCCACGACCTTCTTCAAAGGCAACCTGCCATGGGCCATCTACCGTCATCCAGACATGTTCATCCTTAACTTCCAACTCTTTCTGAGTCTCTGATGTAGCCTCATCGAACACTACAAAAATAGCATCCTCCTCTACCATTGGAAGGGTTACGGTGGTGAATCCATCCTTCATCACATAGGCACATTCCTCTACAGCACCCGTCTCCGGATGGTAGATATGCGGTTTCTTCCCACTTACACGGAAGGTTCCCTGAATTGTAATCTGCTGATCCAGCGGATTCTTCACCCAATAGATTTCCTTATCAGCCAGATGACGGTGTACATATTGTACATCCAAGCCCTTTGTGGTGGTCTGGAAATCAGGCTGAATACCCTTGGAGAGCAGCACATTCTGCAGGTTATTATAGGTAGCAGGAACGGTTACGTTCGCACGGCTCCAGGTAGCATCTACCAGCTGTTTCCATTCTGCAGCATCATCGGTAAGGCTGGCACTCATCTCTGGCTTCTGACCAAAAATGGTGACTCCCTGCTCTGCCAGTTTTGCAATCTTGCGCAACACCTCCAGCGACATACGGCGACAGTTCTTATCCAATACCAGCACACGATAGCTCATACCGGAACGGGTTACCAGGTTTCCACCCTGGGCACTTACTTCCTGGAGTAAAGCTGTTGGGTTACAGAAATCATAGTTGTATCCAGCAGGCACATCGGCAGCCTTCCAGCCAAACAGACCGGTAACGTTATTATCCTCGCCGTAATAGTACAGCACATCGGCCACAAACTTACCCTGCTGCAGCATATAGCTGGAACGGGCAATATAATCCATCCATACCTTGGCATAGTCGGCCCAGGTTTCATGACGGTCGAACCACTGGCCAAAGATCATCAGGCCCAGACCTGGCTTATGCACATCGTCTGGCTGATGAGGAGAAGTATGTACCACCACACGGTTCAAGCCATTGGCAAACTCCTGGTCCACCAGCCATTTCAGCTTACCAGGGTGGAAGCTCCAGGCAGTCTCATTACCCATGCCCTGGGTTGTGAAAGACTCGGCTGCCACGATATTCTGCCCGAAGACATGAGCCACGGATGCCGATTCACGGATATCGGCCAAGGCCATAGGAAGCGTAGAGCCACCTCCAGGAGTAGGCCACCAGATGGCAGACATCGGAATCTCAGAGGTGCGCTTCACATCCATACCATCCACCAGGTACAAGCGTCCGTTCTCATGACTCTCTGTGTATCGTCCCTTCATGCCATACTCTTTCTGGGCTATCTCAGACACCTTGTCGTAACCCTCGGCAATGAGCTCACTGCAAGTCTTGCGCCAATCCCAGAGGAAAGCCTCACTCTCCTGCACGCTACCCACAATCTGTCCCAGCAGCACAGGCATCCAAGGCAGCAAGTCATAGCCACGGCGCTTCTTGAACTGCTCCATCATGGTAGGAGTCCAAGTCATGGAACCTGCCTCATAGGAATCCAGCATGACATACTGGATACCCCGACTGCCCATCAGGCCTCCAGATGCCTCCTTATACATATCAAAATAGGTCTTGAAATAACGGTGCCATGCAGCAGGATCCATCTTATCCACCTCCAAGCCTGTAGCCTCAGGCGATGCTGGGTGATTCTGCTTACCGGTGAGCGAATAGCCTATGCGGTAAATCTTCCAGTCGCCGGCAGGGAACTGATAGGTAAAGTTTCCTTCTGCGTCAACCAGTGCGGTCAAGTCTATCACGTCGCTCTTGGCAACAAGTTCCGAAGCATCGGTAGCAGGAGTTGGGAAATGTTCCACATCCCAGGTGGCCGCCCATCCGGTCTTCTCCTCAAAATGGTTGATGCGGTTCACGCCATGCAGCACAAATTCAGACAGACTCGTGAATTCAGGGTCTTTCTGTACCACACCGGTAAAGGCAGCATAGCTATTGTCTGCCACAGGATTAGGCAAGCGCAACTGGAAATACCGGGCTGTGGTGACAGGGATGTCTATGGTTTGCTGAGCCACGGAACCGTCTGGAACCATGCATACTTTGTAAAAGTTCTTGCCATCGTCACTGGCCCAGAGAGAGACTTTCTCCTGAGGGTTCTGCGCCTCCCATTCACCACGGGTACGGCCTGTTACCAGACTCATCGCCTTAATGGCTTGAGGTGCAGGAAATTCATATTGAATCCAGCTATATCCGTTCTTGTCATCACGGGCAATTTGTACAGATGTAGCCAAGTTCACATCGCTCAGCGCCTCTACGCTCACTTCACCCGATGCAGTCACAGCCCTGGCACCCATCTGAGTCATGGTCTTGTCGGCTGCCGGCATCTTCACGGCCAGAATAGCTATATCCTTATAATACTCCACAGGCTTAGCACTGACACCACTAAGACCAGATGCAATGCCCTCGGAACCTGACGCTTGGAAAAGACCCGTATGAGTGGTAGCCTTAGGTATGGCATACACTTGTGCCTTTTTGGTTCCCCCTTGAATTCGCTTCTCACTCCAAGCCAGCTTCTTCATACCATCTTCTGGCTTAACCCAAGGGCCACCGGTAGCACTCCATCCCGGAGCACTGGCTATGGTCATCTCCAGACCCAATGAGTCTGCCAGCTCGGCAGTGGCCTTGAAGGCATGCTTCCACTCTGGGGTCATGTACTCTAATCGCTTCTCTACAATCTGAGGGGTCATCAAACCCGCATCAAAGTTATGGAAACCGGCGATGCCCGAGTTTTTCATCCACAGCAAATCCTTCCGGATTCCATCTTCCGTGATATTACCGTTCATCCAGTGCCACCACACACGTGGCCTGGCCTCTTGTGGAGGATTTGCAAAATTCTGCTGAAGATCCTGCGCCAGGGAAGGCACAGAAAGCCCTAAGAACAGGGCCAGAAAGGTTGTCTTTTTCATATTCAGGTTTTGAGCTATTTTTTCAGTTTGCAAAAATAGAATTTCTTTTTCATTCAACCCTTATGTTTTTTGACCATTCGCCTATATATTTTGAGCATTGTCACAAACTCACAACAAAGATTTTCGTATTAAAATTTGTTTTTCACAAAAATCTGCCATACTGCCATAAGCCACACCTAGCACGCTCATAGACAGCTATTTGATTTATGGCAGATAAACTCCCATCTGCCATAAACTGCCATGGAAATGCCATAAAAAACAGAGGTCCCTGACGACCGCTGTCAGTCGTCTATGGCGACTGGGACTGGTCATCTATGACGACCGGAACCAGGTACTCTTGAAGAGCATCCTATGACAGATGAATGGCAGATTATGGCAGATGACTTCGCATCTGCCATAATGTATCTCTATGAAAATCAATAAATAAGGGCCCTTTTATGGCAGATTGCAGTAAAATCAGGAAATTCAAGAAAATCAATAGGATTTTCTACCATTAAAAACGAAAACCAGCAGTAAAGCAGAAGGAAAAGAGATGTGTGTGACCGGTAATCCCCGCATCCGGATACTGACACAGCATATTACGCAGTCCCACATTGGCAAGGGCTCCTATGCGCCAGTGCTTTCCATAATCCTTGGTTAGAGTGGCACGAAAACCAAAATCCCAGGGTTTTATCTTGGCACGGCCATTGCGGGGATCGGAAGGATTTGCATCAATATAATAGGTATCTTTATCCTCAATGATGTAGAAAGCAGGTCCAAACCCGATAGCAACACCATCCTCAAGCTTGTATCGGCCAAGCACTGCTGCATTGTAGAAACTGAAGTAATCTGGATCGCCACCTAAGTAATCGCCAAAGAGACTCTTGAGATCATTAAGCATAAGATTGTGACCTATCTGGGGCATCACGGACCACTTGTCATCCAGACATATTTCCAAACCCAAAGTGAACTGGGTGGCAAGACCATTTACTAATTCCCCGTAACCGGAATTTGCTTCAACGAAGAGTCCGGCACCTATTTCAAGGACTGGGGTAACTTTCTTCCCGTTCTGAGCATGAAGAGATGCCGAACAGAGTACAACAAAAAGGGCAAATAAAACTCGTTTCATATACTATGTTTCCTATTATAATGCAGTAACAGCCAAAATACTGCACCAAGTTTGATATTTAATGTAAAAATAGTCACTGCGATGATACCGTAGAAATCTTGCGCTAAGGTATTTCAGGGTTTCACTTCAAAATATCCTGTATAACTCTCAATTTCTCCAAGTGCATTGAATGTGGTGAGTTGAATTTCATAGACACCTGCCATGTCCGATGTATAGAAAGAGACAGCATTTCCTCTTACCTGTGGGTTCCAGTACAGAAGGCTGCGGAAATCCGGTTGAACAGAAGCAGCCGACTTGTCATCGGGATATTCCACAGCCAGGAAAGATGGATGGTCCTGCGGGAAATCATATTCATACAGTCTCTCATTCTCAGGAAGCACGAAGTTTGGCAAATCACCGGAGTAAGTGGTGAATGAGATGACACCTTCCTGTACCGTATTTCCAAAGGTGTACTTACCCCTGTAGATCAGTATGTAGTGAATTTTACGTGCATCGTAATCCAACAGTTTCTCTATATCCTGTACCGGGACTCCGTCCAGCAGCACCAGGGCAGGCTGCCTGCTATAGCCGATGGATTCCTCGTAGGTAGTGAAAAGAGCATGCTGGCCGTTATGCTTGTCACTCTTTATGCCTTCCACAAATTCTGTCAGCGCCTCACGAATGCTCTGCATTGGAGTGTATTCAGAGAGGTTATAAACGTAGCTTGGCTCCCTTCCGGCCACAGTGAAGTCTTGGCTGTAGTCCCTCTGGGAATGAACATATTCCTTCAGCTTGCTGGACAAGAGTCTGTATTGCAACGGTAATTCTTGAAATCCTATTTTCAATACTGGCAGTTCCGAAGGAAGCGACTGGGCATAGGGAGAGTTTACTGTCACGGGAACTTCATGGCCTGCTGCGTCATATCCATCCAAGGCTATATGCTGATGACCATACATGCCATTCACGGATATCAAGAAACTGTTGTCTTTTGACAGATAGCCATCTGCTACGCGGCTAGTCAACCCCATGACACCCAAGCGGACCTGACTCAAAGGACTGGACACGTCACTCTCCCGAACCGACAACAGATGGCCTTCCAGTTCTGGAAGATAGCGCCCATCAGGTTTCCCTTCATATGTCTGTTTCTGTACGGCAGATTCTGCGGAGAGATTGGCCATGTCCATCTTCCTCACGGAGATTGCGGCTTGCCCCTGATAATCTTCAGGCAAATGGACCTGGACCTTGGAACGCTGGGCATAGACAGACTTGTCCGTATGGACAGACGCCTTTCCAGAAGAAATCTCTGGGGCTGTCTCTTCCCAGATAAGCTGATCCTCTGGCGACTTACTGGCCAGGTTTACCACGCCCAGATGCTTACGGAAGAAACATGAAGGGGCAAAGTTCAGCATATATCGGGTATAGACACTCAGCTCATAGATTCCGCTATGCATGGTAGGAGGCAAGGTTATCTCTCCCCACCCACAGCCGTCCTCCAGCGCTATCATGAACTGCGCATGCGCTTTCTTGGTGTCACAGAGCTCTACATAGGCTACTCGGCTCATGTCCAGAGGCTGCTGTTTTTCATCTTCTATACGCACGGACACATAGAGTTTCTCGCCTGTGATGTAGAGTTCCCTATCGGTCATTACCTTAATGTACTCCCTCACATCCTGGCTCTTGCAGCAGAGCGGAAGAAGGAAGATTCCCAGTAAATACAGTATTCTTCTCATGATGCAGTTCGTTTTTAATTATCCTCCCACCAGTCAGGTTTCTCCAGTGAGACACCAGGCTGACGGATGTCTACACAAGCCTTCGGGGCCCACAGCATTGGATTGTCAGACACCAACCGATATCCCCAATCGTACATAAGATCAGGTCTGTCTGTATTGCGATCATTCATAGTCAGTGCCTCGCAATCCTTGCCTTGGATCTCATTATACAGACAGTCAACCTCTTTGGTGCTGATGTAGAAGCGTTTCTTCACCACTTTCCCGGATACTCCCACAAAGCCTATCACCTTCACGGACGGGTCACTGCAAGTCAGATTCGTAGGCAACTGTGAAGGCTGTGGAGTGAACAGACCGCCCATGGAATTGCTGAGTTGGTTGCGTATCTTCTCATATTCATATTCCTCCTTGGACACAGAGCGCACACATATGGTGGAACAATACCGGTATGACAAGTGATCCGAAGTGAGAGAGACACTGTACAGGGGAACAGGGAAACTGTACCCAGCCTCATACTTGCCTGACGGAAAGACATACGGGCGTTCAGAATGGTCTGATTTCCACCCTCGGGCGTAAGATTGCTCCACGGGCTTTACCAGACCCGTCTTCCTGTCATATTCTACCATTGCATTCCATTCCGCACGCACCTCCCAGTCCTGCAGATAGGACACTCGGTAGTAAAGATTTCCAGGGCCGCGCATAGACATGTATAGCAGTACATTCTCCTCAAACTTGTTATTTTTCCTTTCCAGCCCGATGGAATCAACTATCTGCGGTGTATCCAGAGCTTTCATGGGCTTGGAAGTATAGGTCAGCCCCTTAAATCCTAAGACCTGCACCTCTACATGATAGGCCACATCACTGAGGAGGCTACCTACCTGCACTTCGAACTCCCCACCCCTGACTTGCTTGCCCTGCCATTCCGTTCCGTCGGACCCCAGCACCTTGAGCGTGGCCAGTGGCTCTCCTAGGAAGGAGTCGCTACCCATTACCCCTCCCTGCGTACGACTGACATAGAACGTGCAGAGACTGTCGCTTATAATGGTTCCGTCCACTACCAAGATATCTTTCTCTCCCTCAGGCAGCTGGGCGTTAAACTCCTCTACACAGGCACCCAACATGAGAGCGGATAAAAAAATGAGGTATACTATCCTTTTCATGGTTTTCAGAAGTTAAGGTTAACAGTGAGATAAGGAATAGCGCTACCGAAGATAGACAGCTGATAGCCCTTTATTCCACTTGGTTCCGACACGTAATAGATGTTATAGACGTTACGGCGTGCCAAGGCATTATACACACCCAGGGTATAGCTGGTATGCAACTTTCTGGTACGATGATGCCCCTGGTCCAGGTTGAAAGAGAGATCCAGGCGCATGTAGTCTGGAATCCTGTAGCTGTTACGATCTATATAATAAGGCAGAGGCCTGTTCTGCCGCTTGTCAAAGTAAGTTCCGGCAGGAATGGTTATAGGCCTGCCTGTACTGTAATCCAGATTGGCAGACATGCTGAAACGCTGCGTCAACTTGTAGTTGCCCGCCATCTTGAACTCATGTGGACGGTCATATTCGGTAGGATACCACTCACCATTATTCACGGGCATGGCTACACGCGGGTCATGCTGCCTGATGAATGTCCTGGAATAGCTGTAGCTGGCCCATCCGGTCAACTTGCCCTGCATCTTCTTGGCCTGCAGTTCTATGCCATAAGCATAGCCTTGCGTAGAGATGACATCAGTCTCCAGGTGGTCGTTCATGAGCAGCTCGGCACCGTTCCTGTAATCCAGGTAGTTGTCCAGGCGCTTGTAATAAGCTTCCAGTGAATACTCCCAGTTTCTGCGTGGACTCTCATGATAGACTCCTGCAGCCACCTGCCATCCTTCCTGCGGTTTGATGTTGGAGTCGCTCAACTTCCAGATGTCCGTAGGCGACATGATGCTGGTGTTGGATACCTTGTGGAAATACTGCCGCATCGTGTTGAATCCAGCCTTTATACTCAAGTCATCCTTCAGGCGATAGCGTGTGGAGAGCCTGAACTCTGGTCCCATGTATGTCTTTATGACGCCTTTCTCCAGCGTGGTTCCCTCCAGGGTCTCATCACTAGGGAGGCTGCCTTCCATGTATGAGTTGACGTGTCTTGGTCCCAACACGTTATAGATGCTTAAGCGTACGCCGCCTTCCACACTCCATCTTGGAGTAATCTCATACTGATCACTCAAGTAAAGAGCAGACTCCAGCGCATTGTCCCATTCCAGCTCGTCAGATTGGATAGTGGAAAGGCTACCCAGTGGCTGCATCTTGCCACCATGCACATTGTCAAAGTTCACGTTCAAGCCGAAGCCAACCTGGTGCCGTTCACCTGCCTCCCAGTTGAAATGGGCCTTGCCGAAAACCTGGTGAATGGCAAAGGAGAGCCGGTAGGCATTGTAGGCAGAGTAATAAGAGTACATGTCCGGACTTTCACTTACATCATTGAGATAATCATAGTGGTCATAACCGGCAGCAAACTCCCCCGTGAAGGAATCGCTGAAGAAGGATTTCCACTCTCCAGAGACATTCAGGTTGGTATAGCCGTACACCTCGCTCTCCGTGAAGGAGAATCGGTCGTGGCTGTAATATCCGTACACATTAAGTTTGTTGCGTGTATTCATGTTCCAGCTCAGTACGCCACCCATGTCATGAAACCCAGCCTTTCCGTTTCTGTATCCACTCTTCTCCGGGATTGTCTTCAGCATCCAGTCGCTATAGGTCATACGTCCGTTGAGCTGTAGCGAGAGCTTGTCTCTTACCAGAGGCAGCTCCAGGTTCAGCTTAGCGGTAAGCAGTCCTATACTGGCCGAGCCGGAAGCCTTCTCCTTGTCTGCCTCCTTGCTGCTGATGTTCAGTACAGAAGATATCCTGCCTCCATATTTTGCCGGGATACTGCTCTTGTAGAGTTCCGCCTCATTCACCATGTCTGAGTTAAAAGCCGTGAACAGGCCGAACATATGGCTAGGGTTAAAGATCGTTCCGTTATTGAAGAGAATCAGGTTCTGGTCTGTCGCACCGCCACGCACATTGAAGCCATTGCTGGCCTCGCCCACTGTCTTGACACCAGGAAGTGTCTGCAGCATTTTCAGGACATCGGCCTCACCCATGGCAGATGGCAAGTTCTTGAGGAGGGCCGGATTGAACTTCTCCACACCCATCTGTGTGCTGTGAACCTGAGCCACACGGCCTGCCTGGATTACAATCTCGTCCAGCATGCGGGCATCCTCGCCCAGCTCTATGCGGGCTATGCCGTCTGCATACAGCTGAAAACGGCGCTGAGTATCTTGAATGTCCATACCCTTGAGTTCCAGGACGTGATAGCCTGCAGGAAGTTCCAGGCTGAAGGAACCGTCTGTTCCTGTCAGGGCCGTCTCCCATGGATCACGGCATATAATCTGGATACCCTCCAGAGGGGCTCCTGTCCGGAAATTGCAGACTGTACCCTGCAACCGGATTTTCTGCTGGCGGGCAGGCTGTAGCTGAGCACCTACCTCATATATCTGGTTCTCATTGCTGGCTATGACCTCTGGGATGAAAGTATCAGGGTTGTCTCCTGCATCCTTCCGGAAAACTGTCAGGTCTGTCAGGAGGGGTTTGTCCGGCAAGAGGAACAGATTATTTTCCAAGACAGCTACCTGGATATTCGTTCCGTGCAGGGAACGGCGTATCCCGTCCACGGAATAGTCTGCGGTCTTCAATACCTTCAAGGTATCTGGAGCCAGGCTGTACACCTGCAGGTCCGTATGCTCCTTTATGTCCCGAACCAGCTGTATCAAGCTGATGCGATCTGACTTTTCCTGAGCTGAGAGTTGGAAAAGCGGAAGTAAGCAGAACAGGAGAAGAAAAGTTTTTCTCATGGGCTATCTCTCTAGGAATTCTACGATGGCTCTTATGGAGGCGATGCGGTTCTTGGCATTGAACTTCAGATTCATTTCCTTCGCATATTGCCGGATATCCTCTTTCCTGGATGGGAAAAAGGACTGCAGGTCACTCAAGTCTTTTATAATCTCCACCTGACCGTCAGACACAAGCCAGAGAGCCGTCTTGGACTTGAACTGCACTCTCTTGCGGGATTGCTGGGTATCGGGTACATCCTGAACCCTGTAGAGATGAGAGTACAACTGGCACTGTCTCCCAGCATATTCCTCACGGACAAAGGTGCCTCTTACGTTCACAAATCTCTGTCCGTCTATGGTAAAGAATGAAGTCTTTTCTTTTTGCGGCACAACCTTAAGGTGCTTCTGTGGGGTCTCAACCACAAGTTGGTTCATATACAGGTCTATCCGGAGGTTCACCTGCTCATATGGAACACCTCCAAAACAGACTGTCCCCTTTCTGAAAGAGCCGTCTTCGTGAAGGTATGGCAAGGAATTGAAAGACGTGGCATCGTAAGGAACCTCAACCTTCCCGGTAAACAGACTGGCATAGTCCCCAAGCTCTTTCTGATATTGGGCGATTATTTCTTGCCTTGTCTGACTCTCTGCTGGCAGACAAGACAGGAAGAAACAGAGTAAAAACAAGATATAGCCTTTCATTTCAACTCAGACTAAGGTTTTTTATACCATAAGATCTCTTTGTCATCAGATTGCAAAATTTCAATCCAACGAGGGTCTGCAGGATAGATACGCTTACCATCCTTCTGGTAAAAAAGCCCGACCATTGTAGAGCTTAAGGGATTTTCTCCTACTCTTATATAAAAATCACCATTTACTGAAATCTTCAGGACTTCAGGGTAGAATACGTCTTTGTAGGCATGAGCAACAGAATCAACTTTTATGGCTAGCCATTTCGGGCTACTAATCATTCCATTTTTTCCCACTTTAAATTCAAAAGCATTTGGATCAGACTCGGAAGTAGAATCCAAATCTTCTTTCTGACATGAAAAAGATATCAGTAAAACAGAGGAGAGTAAAGCTAAAATCCAGAAGTTCTTCATAATAGTATTCCTTTACATTTCTAATCTTTAGGCTAATATTTATTATAACATGCTTCTTTTGCAAAAATAGAGAAAAAAAAGAATATTTGCAAAAAAAACGGGCGAAAATCAGGATTTTACTTCAAAATATTCCTTATTACTTTTTTGTATATATAAAAAAAAAATAACTTTGCAAATTACAGGAAAATCATGTATTACTTGAATGAATAATCAGCAAACTTTTAAATAGTTATATTTTTATGAATACAAACTTGAAAAATCTGTTTTATTGTTTTTTTGCTCTTTTTCTGATCCCTTATATGACAAGTTGCTCTAATGTAACAGATGAGGAAGAAGATGATATAGACGTGTGTGAAAAGATTACATGCAGCACTTTGCGCACTTATTGCTGTGACCATTTTGATATGAACAAAGATGGTAAGGTATCCATGTCCGAGGCTGCAATGGTTAACGAAATTAAGATTTACAATATAGAAACAGAAGGCATGAAACCTATTCAAGTGACCTCACTAAATGGACTGGAAGAATTTCCTAACCTGACCAGGTTATTCTGTAATATGCATACAATGAAATCCGTGGATGTGTCTCACCTTCCCAAGTTGGAAACACTGACATGTGGTGAAAGCCCTTCCATGGCCTCCCTGAACGTATCACAGAACCCAAACCTCAAGATTCTGTTCTGTAATAACTCTAGCTTGACATCCCTAGACGTCTCAAATAATCCTGACCTTGAATTTTTGGGTTGTAGATATAACCAGATTACTACACTAGACTTGCATAAGAATGAAAAACTGAAGACTGTGTTCTGTGATAATAATCAATTGACCTCGCTGGAGCTATACATGGGAAATGCCTTGGAAGAACTATATTGTGCCCACAACCTGCTCACAACCCTGGATCTGCGCATTCCATCACTGAAAAAAATCAGTTGTGATGATACCGTGGAAATCTTGCGCTAAAATATATCTGGGACAGCAAGAGCCGGAGATTTCTCCCCGGCTCTTGTATTTCACGCTGTTCTGGAATGAATCAATATTCATCCTCGTTGAACAGAAAATCTTCTTTTGTAGGATAATCTGGCCATACATCTTCAATGGTCTCATAGATTTCACCTTCGTCTTCAATTTCCTGTAAGTTTTCAATAACCTCAAGTGGAGCACCTGAGCGCTGAGCATAGTCAATCAACTCATCCTTGGTTGCTGGCCAAGGTGCATCTTCTAGCTTAGAAGCTAATTCCAATGTCCAATACATTTGTTTTTCCTCCTATTATATTTTTAGTTAATTCTTATTGAGGGCGCAAAAATAGTATATTTTTGTTTATCTGCAAGAAATATCCCACTTTTTTTCTTCCTTTCCTGCCACAATGTTCAATTTGCGGGCCAAGATGAACAGATAGTCGCTTAAACGGTTGACATACTGGCGGACCAGGTCGTTCACCTCTGCCTCCTGACTTAATGCCAGAATCACACGTTCTGCCCTTCGGCATACAGTCCTGCAGACATGGGCTTGCGATGCGGCCACACCACCTCCAGGCAACAGGAAGGCACGGAATGGCGGCAGGGTATCTTGGATACGGTCAATGGCCTTTTCCAACATCTCCACGGCATTTGGGGTCAGGATAGCCTTTTCACGCAGTTCACGATTTTCCTGATTGGTAGCCAGATAGCTGCCCACTACAAACAGATGGTTCTGTACAGCCTCCAACAAGATGACATCGGGGTCATCAGCAGGAAGAAGCTCCTCGACATGGGCTGTCAAGAGTCCGATATGGGAATTCAGCTCATCGATTGTACCATAAGACTCCACACGAATATGGGTCTTGGATACACGCTCACCCCCTACCAGGCTAGTCATGCCCTCGTCACCGGTTTTGGTATAGATTTTCATAGTCACACAAAATTTACTTTATAGTGCTGTTTTACCTTACTGTGGTCAAAGAAAATCAAGCCCACCTCATACAAATCGTAGGTCCTCCCTACTCTTGGATGTTCCTGCATCTCCTTCCACAGTTCTTTCTTTTGCTTGTCCTTATGGATGCCCTGAACCACGAACAAAGAGTGTTCCACAGCGTGCTCTACGGCAGAAAGGAACCACTGCTGACAGTTTGGCACATCGGGCAGGTGAAACAAATCCAATGGTCTGCCATCCAACACGTTGGCCAGCTGCCCGGGATCCTCCTCGTTCAGGCTGAAACATTGAGCCTTCTGGCAACCGGTCTGCAAGTATGCCAGCGAAAGGGGATAGTCTCCTGAAACCTGCACCACGGTGGAAGGCTGCACATAATTCGCCAGGCGGAAGAGGAGTTTGTCCACCTTCTCATCCAGGCCTTTCACCCCCTTACGCTGCGGTTTCAAGTCTGCATAGGCGTAATAGAGCTCAGTCTCCAGCACTACTGAACGTATGAAATAGAAAGCCGATGGGGAGTGCACTCCGTAACCTTTACGCTTACGGAACCAGCACACCCACACCAATATCTTTTTCAGTACGTTCATTTCCTTTTCATTAATAACCCAGTTCGTATGGCTGGTCAACAGCCTTCACGCCTTCGGTCATCCACTTTGGTGCTGGAGCACCCTTCAGGTAGTGATCAAAGAACTGAAGCATACGGGTCTGGAAGTCCACGCGGTTAGCCATCTTCACTGGCCAGTGTGGCTCTCCGGTATAGTTCAGCATCCAAGCTGGCTTACCCAGGCGCTTGAGTGCCACGAAGTATTCAATACCCTGATACCAAGGCACATGACCGTCGGTATCATTGTGCATAATGAGCAGTGGAGTGTTCACCTTCTCCATAGAGAAGAGTGCAGAGTTCTCTGTGTAAAGCTCTGGAGCCTCCCATGGCGACTTACCAATACGGCTCTGTCCGTGCTCATACTGGAAGGCACGTGCCATACCAGAACCCCAGCGGATACCACCGTAGGCACTGAACATGTTCACTACAGGAGCACCACTCTCCAGGGCAGCGAAACGGTTGGTACGGGTTGCCAGATAAGAAGTCTGATAACCACCCCAGCTGTGACCTGCTGCACCAATGCGCTTCTCATCTACATAGCCACCCTCAAGCACCTTGTCAATACCGCTCATCACACAGTCGTAGCAGCTCTCTCCTGGATGTCCATCTACATAATGGATATCTGGGTTGAATACCACATAGCCCTGTGAGTTATACAAGTGGTAATCTGGAGTTGAGCGGTGAGGCTGTGGCTGATGATAGCTGTACAGGGTCTCAGAGTTGGTCTCATAGAAATTCACGAGCAATGGATATTTCTTATTTGGGTCAAAGTTGGCTGGCTTGTAAACCACACCTTCACACTTCACACCCTTGTAAGATGTCCAAGAGATCAGTTCTGCTGTACCCCAGATGTATGGGTCCTGCTGGCTAATCTCATGGGTAATCTGCAAAGGAGCCTTGAAAGTCATGTCGCTCACGTGGATATCAGGGAACATGGCATAAGTTTCCTTGGTGAACATGAACATGTTAGCATCCTTAGCCTTGGTTGGAGAGGTGAGCATATAGTCACCACCCATCAGGAACTTAGGAGCAGCAGGTTTCTGGAGCTTGGTCTGGAAATAAGCGTTACCCTTGGTCACCTTGTTGGTAGCCATGATGAACTGCACTTCCTTAGGGTCAATCACGCTGCGGTTCTCTTCCTTGAAAGATACCAGACGATATGAATAATTGGTCTCACGTCCGTTCTGGGTCATGTTCACTGGAGCAGTAGCACCTGTAGGAGAGAACTTCCAGATATCATACTTGTCGTAGATGAAGATAGCCTCATCGTTTGCAGTCCAACCTGCTACGCCGTAGCTGCCAGGATAGTCTGGCACATCATTCGTGTCATCCCAAGCCTGGAATGTCTTAGGGTCACTGATGACATACTTCTTTCCAGTCTGCAAATCTAAAGTCACATAAGTACTGTCCATGCTATTATAGGTATAGGCATACTTACCCGCTGGCGACAGACGGTAATTGATGTACTCACCCTTAGTAAGCTGCTTCTTCTCGCCGGTCTTCAGTGACAGAGCATAGATGTCTGATCGACTCTTGCCTTCCCACATGGAAGATACAGAATATGGCTCAGAAGTAGATGCAAGCGCCCATTCAGACTGTGGATCCTCTGGCATGCTTACGCTTGGCAGTTCCTTGGTAGCCAACTGAGTAAGCTTACCGGTAGCCACCTGATACATGGCAGAATAGGTTCTGCGCGCATCACTGCCCTTGCGGAAATCCTGCACGGTATACTGAACTGGCTCATCCCAGCTCCATACCTGTACACCCGGACGGTTTGAGGCCAAGGTCAAGGTATCTTTCTCACGTGCATCTGGCGCTGTGCCGAAATAGATGGCAGAAGCATCCTTGGCAAAACGTACACCACCGTTAGGACTGGTTACCCATCCGTTTGGTGCGCAAGCAGCCTTCTTGCCTACAATCATCTTAGCTGGGGCAGCATGCTGTGACAACCAGATCTCTACGCCATGTCCAGACTTATCCTTATCCTCGGTCAGCATGAATGCCACCTGAGTCTCATCCTCTGAGATAGCAATGCTAGAGATATCGTGTTTGGTTTCCATGATGCAGACTGGTGCCTGACCGTTCTTGAGCAGGAACAAGCCAACCTTTCCATCTACACCCTTACCCTTTGCCACGAAAGTCATGACATTACCATTCTTTGAGAACTGATAGCTGGTTACAGATGGGATATTGATGGTGTTCTGACCCAACACACGGACATGCAGTGTAGAATCCTTTTCACCTGTCTGGTATGCCAACCAATCAGTCTTGTCGGCTAAACGATATGAACGGGTAGAATCAATGGTTTCCACTTGCTGACCCAAGGTATAAATATGGAGCTTATCCATAACCTTAGCATCTTTTGCAGGCTTAGCACCCTTCTTCTGGTTCTGCTTCTTCAATGCCAAAGCCTCCTTCTCTTCCAGGCTCTGCTTGGTGCTTACCACCACATACTTGGAAGAAGAACTGAATGCAATGTTTGCAATAGGCTTGAAGCTCTGCATGAGCACACCCTTCTGATTGTAAATCTTTGCTTCAGAATCACCTGTAAAACGAGCAATGTTACCATTACGGTCGCCATCGCCTCGCCATGGTTCCATGACGGAGATTACCCACTTACCATCGTTAGAGATGGCCTTATACGCCATTCGCTGAAAATCCTGTACCTGACGTACAGTCATCGGTTTCTTCTCTTGTGCCACAGCAGGCATGAGGAGCGTGCTGCAAGCCAAGAACAAAAAGGTCCGCTTAATCTGTCTGAATTTCATTTCTTTTTGTATTTAAAAAATTTCGGCAAAGATAGGTAAAAATAATAAAAAAGACAAGAAAAAGGGCCACACAATGAAATGTGCAGCCCTTTATATCTAATTTTGCTTACCTTCTGCTTACTTCAGGAACTCTGCAGTCTTCAAAGCAGCGCTTACTTTCTTGGTAGAAGCAGCAACCTCTGCCTCAACGGTAGCCTTGATGTCACGGCTAGAAGCACCAACCATGAACTTGTAAGTACCAGCCTCAACTACCCATGAGCTTGCCTCCTCGCTGAATGAAGCCAAATCAGCTGCAGCAACAGTCAAAGTAACAGTCTGAGACTCACCAGCCTTCAAAGACTTAGTCTTAGCATAAGCCTTCAATTCCTTCACTGGCTTATCCATATCTGCAGCAGGAGCAGCTACGTAAAGTTCAACAACTTCCTTACCCTCTACAGCACCAGTATTCTTCACGTCAACAGTAACGGTAATCTTACCATCCTTGTTCTCTGCCTTTACATTGCTATACTCAAAAGTAGTGTATGACAGACCGTAACCGAATGGGTAAGAAACACCCTTATTCTGCTTGTCGAACCAACGATAACCTACGTAGATGCCTTCCTCATAGTTAGTCCAGTCGTAAGTAGCAACTGGGGCCTTCTTCTCAGCCTCAGTACCCATGAAGGTGCTCAGGTCAAGCTGGAAGTTCTCTGCACGTGGGAAGTTCTGGCTAGATGCATGATCGTTGAAATCATTTGGCCAAGTCATAGGCAGCTTACCTGATGGATTAGCCTTACCAGTCAGTACGTCAGCTACAGAGTTACCACCTTCCTGACCAGCCTGCCAAGACAGCAATACTGCGTTAGGCAGGTTCTTCCAAGATGCAGTCTCAATAACACCACCGATGTTCAGAACTACGATACACTTCTTACCAGCAGCCTGGAAAGCAGCGCTTACCTTCTGAATCAACTCCTTCTCTTCCTTAGACAGGTTGAAGTTAGCCTCGGTACGATCCAGGAACTCACCAGAGATACGGCCCAAAGTGATGATAGCAACATCGTTTGCAGCAACAGCAGCAGCCAAGTCAGCAGCCTCCGGAACGATTTCCTCAGGCAGTGGCTGTGGCAAGAATGCACTCAAAGGATTCTTATCCTTGTTGGCAGCCTTTTCAGCCTCAACCTTCTCCTTATATGCAGCATATACCTTCTGAACATTCTCGTCTGCAGTGATGCCTACGTTCTTCAAACCATCGAGCAGAGAAATGGTATAAGCACGGTTTACGTTACCTGAACCGGTACCACCTGCGATGAAGTCGTAAGAAGTAACACCATAGAGAGCAGCTTTCTTCACGTCAGCAGACAAAGGCAGTGCGTTAGCCTTGTTCTCCAACAGAACCATACCCTCGCTTGCGCTCTGACGAGTAACAGCAGCATGAGCCTCCAAGTTTGGCTTGTTGCTATACTTGTAACCCTTGAAGCGTGGAGTGCGAACGATGTATTCCAAGATACGCTTTACGTTACGATCCAGATCAGCCATTGCCAGCTTGCCAGAGTTTACATCGTCAATAATCTGATGATACTGGCTTGGACGGCCTGGCTGCAACATATCGTTACCAGCGTGCATCTGAGCTGTAGCATCCTTACCACCGTACCAGTCGGTCATAACCACACCCTTATAGCCCCAGTCGCCACGAAGGATAGTCTCAACCAAATCCTCGCTTTCAGAAGTATAAGTACCATTAATCTTGTTGTAAGAAGTCATGATAGTCCAAGGATCAGACTCAGCAACAGTAATCTCGAATGGCTTCAGATAGATCTCACGGATAGCACGGGTGCTGATGCGAGCATCGTTACCAGTACGGTTAGTCTCCTGGTTGTTGAAAGCGAAGTGCTTTACAGAAGTACCTACACCATTTGACTGTACACCACGTACATAAGCAGCAGCAGTCTTACCTGCTACGATTGGGTCCTCTGAATAGTACTCAAAGTTACGACCATTCAGTGGGTTACGGTGAATGTTCTCAGCAGGAGCCAACAGAACGTCAGCACCATACTCCAATACTTCCTCACCCATAGCCTTACCTACTTCCTCTACCAACTCCTGGTTCCAAGTAGAAGCCAAAAGGGTACCGATTGGGAAGTGAGTACAGTAACAAGTGTTCTCATCACCCTCGCGAGTAGGGTTAATACGCAGACCAGCAGGGCCATCGGCCAATACAGTTGCAGGAATACCCAGACGCTCAATAGCGTGAGTAGAACCAGCAGCACCTGGTACAAGTTCTGCCTGTGCACCGATGGTAGCAGACAAACCTTCCTCGCCGCTATCCATACCTACACCTACTACAAGAGCAGCCTTCTCTTCCAAAGTCATGGCAGCAACAATCTCGTCGATGTTGTTCTCAGTCAGCTTCAGTTCGCCTGTAGCGCAACCAGCCAAAAGAACACCAGCGGACAATGTCATGAAAATTTTCTTCATAATAATTTTTTGGATTGAATTTGGTTTAATAATAAAAGATCTCATTTTCGGTCACAAAGGTAATATAAATCAGTGATATGGAACGAGAAGTTTGCGCAAAATCATACAAAAATTTTGTAATTTGGAATTATTATTGCATCTTTGCAGTATAATAACAATAAAAAAACTAACAAATATGAATTTTACAGAACTGTGTAAGCCTATTTTCATACAGTCTATCAAAGATTATCACAAGACTGACGACGTGAGCACTCCTATCCAAAATCCATACGAAGTCAAATCTATAGAATTCTATCTTTATCTAAAAAATTGGATTGACACTGTGCAGTGGCACTATGAAGATATCATCCGTGACCCAAATATCGACCCAGTAGAGGCACTTACCCTGAAGCGTAAGATTGACAAGTCTAACCAGGACCGTACCGACTTGGTTGAAATGATTGACAGCTATTTCCTGGACAAGTATAAGGATGTGGCTGTTTGCGAGGATGCTACCATCAACACAGAGAGTCCTGCATGGGCCATAGACCGTCTGTCTATCCTGGCACTGAAAATCTATCACATGAACGAGGAGGTGCTGCGTACCGACGTAACCCCTGAGCATCATGCACAGTGCGAGAAGAAGCTGAACGTACTGTTGGAACAGCAGAAAGACCTTTCAACTGCTATCGACCAGCTCTTAGCTGATATTGAGGCAGGACACAAGTACATGAAGGTGTACAAGCAGATGAAGATGTACAACGACCCAAACCTGAACCCAGTCCTGTACGGAAAGAAATAAATGACAAAACTGCTGATCATCCGTTTCACGGCCATTGGCGATGTGGTCATGACTGCTCCGGTAGTGCATGACCTTGCTTGCCAATACCCAGAACTACAGATTACGGTGTTGAGCAAGGAACGAATGGCAGCCTATTTTGCAGATATGCCAGAGAATGTTACATTCCGTGGCGTAAACTTGAACAATTACAAAGGGCTTGGCGGCCTATTCCGTCTGTTCCGCGAGTTAAAGCGGGAGAACTACGACCTTGTGGCGGATTTTCATGATGTTATCCGTTCCAAGGTGCTTCGCCTGCTATTCTGCTGCTTTTGGGGAAAAACAGCACACATCCAGAAAGGCCGTGAGGAGAAAAAGTCCCTTACACAGGAAGGAAGCGAGAAGCATCAGCTCAAGACTTCGTTCCAACGCTATGCCGATGTGCTGGGGAAATTAGGATATCCTGTCCAACTCACCTATAAGCCAGAAAAGAAGAGTCACCCTTCTGCAGCAGAGCGATGGATTGGCATCGCCCCTTTTGCTGCCCATGCCGGGAAAATCTATCCACAGGAGAAGATGAAAGAGGTCATTCGACTGCTTGCTGCTTCACCAGAAAACCGTATCTTCCTCTTCGGAGGTGGGCAGAGAGAAAAGCAGATTCTGGAGGAATGGGCAGGCATTTCCCCTCAAGTACAATCCATGGTGGGCAAGCTAAGTCAGCAAGAGGAACTGGATTTGATGTCCCAACTGGACGCAATGATTTCCATGGATTCCGCGAATATGCACATGGCCTCTCTGGTAGGGACACCCGTGCTCTCCATCTGGGGAGCCACCCATCCGTATGCCGGTTTCATGGGTTGGGGACAGTCTGCGGAAAATGCCGTGCAAGTCAATCTGAACTGCCGCCCATGTTCTATCTTTGGCAACAAGCCTTGCAAGCGGGGTGATTATGCTTGTCTGAACCAAATCACACCAATTCTGATTGTGGAACGCTTACACCGTATCATCTCATGAAACTGTCCTATCGTCTCATAGCCGGAGGCTGGTACCTGCTCTCCCTTTTACCTTGGCGTTTTCTGTACTTCATCTCAGACGTATTCTACTTTATTGTCCGATACGGAGTGGGATACCGCAAGAAAATAGTACGCAAGAACCTGAAGAACTCATTCCCATCCAAAAGCAGACAGGAGCTCTTGGCCATAGAAAAAGATTTCTACCATTGGTTCTGCGACTACATGGTGGAGAATATCAAGCAGTATTCCATTTCTGAAGAAGAGATGAAAAAGCGCATGGTCATTTCGGGAATGGATAAGATTTATGAAGAGATGGAGCGTGAAGGCAAAAACTTCTGTTTCGTGTATTTGGGGCACTATTGCAACTGGGAATGGATTGCCTCACTTCCTTATTGGGCTCCGAAAGATTTGCTTTGTGCACAGATTTACCACCCACTTTACAACGAAACCTTTGATAGGCTTTTCTTGAAAATCCGCAATCAGTTTGGAGGTGAATGCATCCCGATGAAAGAAACTTTACGCCGCATCATAGAGCTAAGAAGAGAGAAGCAAAAAACAATCATCGGATTCATCTCAGACCAGGGTCCTAAATGGAACAGCATCCATCATTGGGTGAATTTTCTGAATCAAGACACGCCGGTCTTCACGGGTACTGAAAAGATTGCCAAGCAAGTAGATGCCCTGGTTTATTACGGCGATGTGCGCAGAGTGAAGCGAGGCTATTACACCTGCGAGTTCTTACGCTTGACCAACCACCCCATTAAGCAAATACCAGATTGGGAACTGACAGACCTCTATACCCACAAGCTAGAGGAGATGATCAGTGAGCGCCCGGGCTGCTGGCTATGGAGCCACAATCGTTGGAAAAGAACCAAGGCAGAATGGTTGAAGAGAAATGAAAACTCTACCACTTGAAATACTTCAATTGCCATCGAAGTTTGAGCTTCCGGAACAGATTCAGTGGTTTTTTCTTGATTTTTCCTTGATAATTTAAAATAAAATCATCAACGGCATCTAATACACGGGCAGAGTTTTGGCCATCTCTATGTCCTTCATGCTCACTAGTATAAGCACGGATGTTCTGCATAAGGTCATTTGGACAAGTCAAGGCTCTCTCTATAGCAGGTCCTATCTCATCCAGTTCCTGAACATCAATCAAGAAATCACCTGGATGTGTGTTCCGGAATGTTACCACAGGCTTGTCCAGCATCATGTACTCAACAATCAAACTGGAAGAATCACACAAAAGGACATCACTCTCACGGAAAGTCTCCAGCCCCTTATTCATCTTACGGAAATCCACGTTAGGAAAGTCCTTATCCAGTTGTTCAAACTTAGCAATCAATTCGGTATCTGTTTGTAATTTAGGATGGAAGGTAATAATCCAGTTCCAATCCTTCTCTTTTGCCAGTTCTCGGATAACAGGCTCCATGACCCATGCCGAGGAGATTCCTTTTGTAAAAGTAGGAGCATACAAGATTGAAGGCCTATCGCGCTTAGGTTCCGCCTCCAACTTCGACTTGAAAAATGAGTCCATCTTGCACCAGCCTGTCTCATAAATCTTAAAATAGCCATTTTTCTTCTCCAGGTATTGGAAATAAGGGGTACTACTCTCTCCTTGCGTGCAATAGATATCAAACCAGCCACGAAGGGTAAAATGGTCATCAATCTTCTCAATGCGCTTCTTCATGGGATAGCCATGAAAAACTGCCACCTTAACACCTGGGAAAAAGTCGTAGATATAATTTCCCGGAGCAAAAACCGCAATAGGGTTATAAGCCATGACCTCATTAATGGCATACAAGCGCTTTTCCCCCTCCACAAGTATATCCGGGCAAGAATCCTCCAAGTACCAAGCCACATCATCACCCCTGCGCCAGATTTCCTGTTGGAGAGGGCGCAAAATGGAGTAAGAGTAGCTCAACTGAGCAAAAAACAGATAATGTTTCATTTTTTAATATTGTATCTGAAAACATGTGCAAATATAGTTTTTTTTCTAATAAATTTAGTACCTTTGCCTTGATTTAACAAAAAAAGTGCCAACATGAGATACTGCTACATTTCCAGGAACTATCATAACCCAAAATCTGCGGGAGGGAAAGCCAAGAGCGATATAGAAGACATCCTCCAAAAGATGGGTGCTCATAACCTAGGATGGAAAAGGACCTGTTACAAAAATAAGATCATAGAATTCATACAGAATCTGAGCGGTGTAATCAAGGCAGCACTCTCCGTCCACAAGGGTGATGTGGTAGTCCTGCAGTATCCTATCAAGAAATACCTGAAATTCCTGTGTTGGGCTACCCACTTTAGCGGGGGTAAGGTAGTAGCTGTTATCCACGACTTAGGTGCTTTCCGTTCCAAGCGCATTACCTCTCAAGAAGAAGCCAACCGTCTGCAGGGTGCAGATGTGATCATCTGCCACAATGAAAAAATGAAGCAGATCCTACTGGATATGGGTATTACCCGTCCACTAGTTTGTCTGGGTATCTTCGATTATTTAGGAGGAATCTGTCAGGACAAAGACATGGCTCAGGAATCAGGAGAACATAGTGTATATTTCATGGGGCAGCTGGCATCCTCATCAAACCAGTTCATATACAACCTGAGTGCACTACTGAAGACCACCACATTCCATTTGTTCGGAAATAAGTTTGAGCAGGAACTACTGCCAACAGACTGCACCACGTCCTATCATGGATTTGCCGTAGATATGGATATCATTCAGGACCCACCGGCAGAGTTCGGTTTGTCTTGGTATGGTGAATCGTTGACATTTGGCAAAGGTAAGATTGGCGAATACATGTCCATCAATAATCCACATAAAGTCTCTTTATATTTGCGTTGTGGCACTCCTGTCATTCTATGGAAGCATGCGGGGTTAGCAGAATTTGTGGACAGAGAACAATGCGGTCTGTTGGTAGATAGTTTAGAGAATCTGGACGATCAGTTAAACACACTGACTAAGGAACAAATCTCTTCTATGTGCGCTAATGCCCGTAGAGTGGGCAGCCTGATTGCAAAAGGCCATTATTTTGAAACCGCATTCCGTAAAGCCATATCTCTTCTGTAATATGAGAAAATACGATTATCTGATTGTGGGAGCCGGCCTGTTCGGAGCCACCTTTGCCTATCGGGCACACCAAGCGGGGAAAACCTGTTTAGTCATCGACAAACGTGCACACCGAGGCGGGAACGTGTATTGCGAAGACATGGCAGGTATCCCTGTACACAAATATGGGGCACACATCTTCCACACATCGAACAAGGAGGTATGGGCTTTTGTGAACAATCTGGTAGAGTTCAACCGATACACCAATTCGCCGGTAGCAAACTATAAGGGGAAATTATACAACCTGCCTTTTAACATGAATACCTTCAATGCTTTGTGGGGGGTAAAGACTCCCGACGAAGCTATGGTGGAGATTGAGCGACAAAAAGCAGAAGCGGTAGCAGCGCTCAACGGCAGGGAACCGGCAAACTTGGAGGAACAGGCACTGACGCTAGTGGGTAAAGACATTTTTGAGAAACTCATCAAAGGTTATACAGAAAAGCAATGGGGACGATCCTGCAAGGAACTGCCGGCATTCATCATCCGACGACTTCCCGTGCGCCTGGTTTTCGACAATAATTATTTCAACGACAAATATCAGGGTATTCCTATCGGTGGCTACAACAAACTGATTGATGCCCTGTTAGAAGGTGTACAGACCAAGACCGATACTGATTTTTTCCATAGTCCTTATAAAAATTGGCAGAACTATGCACACAAGTTGGTATATACAGGCGCACTAGACGAGTATTTCCATTATCAATATGGGCACCTGGATTGGCGGACGGTCAGTTTTGAAACCGAGTTTATCCCACAAGCCAATTATCAGGGTAATGCCGTGGTAAACTATACCGAACGTGATATCCCCTATACTCGGATTATAGAACATAAGCATTTTGAATTTTTCGGCGCAGAGGTGTATGAGAACCCCGTAACAGTCATCAGCCGTGAATACCCTACCGAGTATCAAGACGGCATGGAACCTTATTACCCAATCAATGACGCAAAAAACAATGAATTAGCAGACAAGTACCGAGCACTGGCTACGCAGGAAAAGAATGTAATCTTTGGAGGACGACTGGCAGAATACAGGTACTATGACATGGCACCTATCATAGAGAAGGTTCTGGCCATAAAAGAATTGTAAGGTTATTTCCTGCCCAACAACAGTTTCTTCCTTTGGTTGCGTTTTTCAAACTCATCCAAGTATTTAGTGACTTGCGAAAGACACGTTACAGCATCCCAGTTCCGGCATGCCGCATAACGAGAGACAATCTTTTCTAACAAGACACGGTCGTGAGTCAGACGCATAAGATTCTTAAGGCATTTCTCTTGTGAAGGATGCTCCACAAAACGGGAACGATTGATATCAATCGTACTAAAAGTGTATCTGCCATCTGAAAAATCATACATGAAATTAGAAAGGTTGCAGTCGCCATGTAAGAATCCCCTCTCATGCAACTGCACCAGATACGCAGCAAAAGCATCCAGCAAGGCCTCTTGATTCTCTGAGTTCGTACGCAAAAAACTCAAGTCAGGCTTATTACAATATGCGGAAACAAAATATCCCTGATAAAACAAACCACCACGGTACACCTCCAAACAAGCTATAGGCGCAGGAGTCTGGAAGCCTAATGCCAACAAACGCTCTGCAAACAAATAGGCACGCTTCGCTTTGCTGGGACGTATGAATGTATAGTCCAAACGCTGGTGAAACAATGGGCGTTTATACTGCTTTACCACCAAATTCACCCCATCCATCGACATGAGGCGTACCTTATTCCGCGCATCACGAAGCACTTTCCCCTCATCGGAGAAAGACGTAGGAAGATGCCGCACGAAACTGGCAAGCCCTTCCCAAGATGGATGTATAATAAGCTTATCCAATGAAAAAGAGTTTATGGTTGCAAAAATAACATTTCTAAATCAAACGCAACGATTATTCTGTCCATTTTTTCAGGATTTCCTTATAACTATGCGTGACGTCATAGTTTAGAGTACCATGTCCCGAAGGAATCTGAGCGGGTGTCATATAATCGCCATACATAATCGTCAGCACGGAATCATAATCTGCCGGAATTGGGAGTTTCAAGAACTCAAAATCTGCATACACGGTCTCCCTATAGCTGTTCACGGGGTACATCGGACAAGCATGGTTGAACGTAATCTCAGTCCATGCCGCTTTACGTTCTGGACTTACGCTGCGTAGAAGCGCCTCGTATTTCCCGAACAGCTTCTTGTCAGAAAGAAATGGTACATGTTCACGACAGAAAGCATATAGTTTGGGAAACTTCATACTCACGCGCTGGACAAATCGTAAACGCCTTTTCAAAGCGCTGACTTTACTGTAATGTTTCTTGAATCCCCTAGGATCTGCAGGCATAGCATCCAACGGGAAAATATCGATGAAAATACCACTGTTACAAGTATAGGTTTTCTGTCCCTGCTTCCACACGGCAGTTTCTGAATGCCTGATTTGAATATGACGGTGTGTATATCCCGGATCCGTATGAATGGTTTGAAAAAAATACGGTGCCTTCAATTCGTCTGGACCTATCTCCTGCAGTTTATCGTAATCCGCACGCGGCATGGACAAATCTATATCGTCATCCCAAGGGATGAATCCCTTATGACGAACAGCTCCAATAAGGGTTCCTCCATCTGCCCATATACGCAGGTTATGCTTTTCACAAATACGCAACAGTTCCTGCAGCATATCCAACTCTATCCCCCACACCTGTTTCATAAGGGCCGACACTTGATAACCACCACGGTTCTCCGCTTGAAAAAATCCATCAGGAAAAGCACGTTTTTCCTGGTAACTATACGTTGTTCCCATCAATCTTTCTTTTTGGAAGACATTAAAGTAGCTATTGCTACACCCGTTATAATCAAAACACTGCCAATGGCAACCGGCATGGTTACGTCACCTCCTAGAAGGATAAGACTAAAGATAACCGACCAAAAGGCATATGTCACATTCAGGCACAAAGCCTTTGCAGCACCAATGGTATCAATAGAGGTATACCACATAAAGAAACTGCACATACCCACAAGGGCAGTCAAGGCTAGCAATCCCCAAACTGGGAAGGATGAAAATACAGCATGATAACCACCACTTATCACATCCCAGGAACCGGCCATAATAGGAACCACAACCAAAAGATAAAAAACACCGGAAGTAATCTCACGGATAAGCAAAGCTATCTGAGGATCCACCTTATCTCCCTTCATGCCATAACCACAGACTACCGCCTCGGTAGCCCATCCGATGGCAGCAACTAAAGCCAAAAGGGTTCCTGTCACCACATTAATATTTGTATCTTGATTAGGCGCATAACCTATCCAGATGATGCCGCATACACAGACAAACAAGCCAAGCCAAGCCTGAAGTGTCATTTTTTCTTTCAAGACAACCATCGCCAAAGCCGTACCTAAGAGCGGATAGCAAGCTGTTACCGTTGCGGCTAATGCCGCACCACCCTCTGCAATAGCCAGCACATCGAAGGTCATGGCTAGTGGGCCACCGAAAAGAGCGGCAAATGCACACCACATACCATCCTTAGACTTAATGGCTGGCACAAATTCTTTCAGACGGCCCTTTGCTCCCATAATGATCAGCATCCAAAGAGCAGCAAACACATCGTGAAGGGCTGCGGCCAAGATACCACCAATCAGCAACAGACATGGGTCCTCCACAAAGGGAGCCATTCCCATGACAATACCGAGCATGACGGCATCTAAACCCCAAGACATACCGGAGCCTATACCTGCCAGATAACCTTTACGTTTAAATTCCATAATTATTCCATTTCTATCGTATTCAACAAACGGATAGCACGCTGGTAACGGTCCATACCGTATGTTCCGAAATCATCTCCCTCGGCCTCCTTTATTACAGTCCACTGAGCCCACAGGTAATCCCACAATACTTGGTAACACTTGATTTTCTCGCGGGCATGAACAGGAACATCTCCCTGGAAATAAAGTTGGAGCATGAAGTCCTCATTCTCTTTCTCAAAATCACTCTCCAAAAATAATGCAGCAAAATCAGCCATCGGTTCATTCATTCCAGAGTACTCCCAATCTATCAGATAAATGGTACCATCCTGTGCCTTTATGAAATTCTCAGGGACAGCATCATTATGGCAGGCTTTCAACTCTACCCCCAAACTCTCCAGATAACCTTCCAGAGCCATGACACGTGGACGCACCTGTTCCCATCCCGCATACATGGACGCACCTGCATGGGCCAGCAAGGCATCGTATTTCTCTATTTCACGGAAGATATTGAATGTATTTTTCAACCGTAAGGCAGAATTATGAATAGTATGGTAAAGGCGGACTATCTGCTCCATATGTTCTCGCTGCTGGATAGTAGTGGCATTCAGGGCTTCTGACCCTATGATATAATCCACCAACTTAACCCCAGTCTTACTGTTGAAATAACGCATCACAGGAGTCACCTTCATTTCACAGGCCGCACGAGCATTAAATTCCTCCACAGAACGGTCCACCATTCCTTGAGATCCATATCCCGGCACTCGCAGCACATAGACTTTATCATGAAGGTTGACCTTAAAATTCTTGTTGCTCATACCCCCAATCTGCTCAATTTCAGCTGCGCTCACATCCTCTTTTGGGAAAATCTCTTGCAAATGTCTTAACAAGCACTCCCGACTAAACGGATTTTCTTTATGCAAAGATCCATTTTCTATATAATACAGATAAACTTGCTCGTCTTTCATACAGAAAAAGCGGAAAGAACCCTTCTCCAAATCCTTATCCACCACCTGAAAACCCACCAATTCTTCCTCTGTAGCATCTAATTCCTCACATATTTTTTTCAGAATGGTGCTACGTGTATCCTTTAAGTAAGAGGAATCAAACGCTCGTAATTCCTCCAGCGAATCAAATTCCTCTATATCATGTGGTGCATAAGGCAGCATCCGCATCAACGGCAACTCATCTATGTGGCTGATATAGATATCCTCCCAATATTGTTGACGTGCCCCCTCATACTGGTAAGCTTGCTGCAAAATTGGCTTAAAGGCATCGGCAAAATCCTGGGAAAGGAAGACATGTCCTACCATGTACCATGAATCTGCGCCACCCATCGTCACACTACGGATATTGCCGTTGGCATCCGTCCGCAAACAATACTCACGGGTAGGACCTTCTGCAAATAAAGCAGAATAATAGCTCTCTTGAGGATTCCCAACAA
>JAUNHZ010000148.1 GCA_030523705.1 Bacteroidales bacterium | reverse complement strand
TTGCTCAGGACCTTAAAATATGTTTAATGTTATAGTGCTGCGAAATTAAGGGACAAATACATATTTATCCTTGATCTTTCGCATGGATGAAGCCTCAAAAAAGCGTTCTACGCCTTCCTGCATATGGCCAGGAATCATATTGGTTACAATCTCTGTTCCCGACTTTACGGTACACATTGTTGTTGGATCTAATTCAGCTCCATGTGATGTACCAAAGCCCCAGTATCCATACACGCGTCCATCATCATCTACAAATACACCTGGGTCAAAATCCAGCACGCCATAGGTAGTTTTCCCATCTTGATTCCAGTTGCAAACCTGGAATGGACCATCAGGGCGATCACTCTTGGCTACTGTACATCGACGACCTTTCGCCATATTGTTTGGGAACAGCCAATAGGTCTTCTTACCGTTTTCATCGGTTGTCACTGTTACATCAGGAGCAAATAATAGGTCTCCCTTACCCCCTTCGTTTAGGGTTTCGCCATTCGCATTCTTTGTCAGTTCAAAGATAGTGCCATCCAGACGCCAGTTAGTCAGATCATCTATAGGAGCCGACCAAACCACTTGGTCTAATCCACAGTATGTATTCTGTAACATATCATGGGAACCATACACATACACACGGAACTTACCAGGATTATCTGGGTCCTCAAACACGTAAGGTTCACCATCAGGAATATACTCCCATACGGGCATATAAGGATTTGCTGAACTGAATACTGTTGGTGGTTCTACAGGAATCTTAGTCTCCTGACAAGCCGTACATGCCATAAATGTAAGGCCTAAAAGTGCTAGTTTATAATTCATGGTTAAATAGATTTTAATTTATGGCAAATATAAGGAATTTTATCATATCTAAGTAATTAAATCAATAAAAAGGGTGATTTATTCGCAAAAATCTCAATAAAAATGTTCGTAAGGCTTGAAAAGTTTTCTTAAATTTGCATATCTAATTGATAATTAAATGAAAAAATATATAGAATATAAGCAGACAACTCGATGGTGGGCATATCAGTCATGGAAAGATGCAAAAATGCCATTGGTGACCGTAGTGAAGACATTTGATATTACGCATCTACTAAAAGTGTGTAAGAATAAGAATATGAAACCCAACATGCTCATGCTATGGTGCATTATAAAGGCGGCTTCTCAAATAGATGAACTATATCAAGCTCCCGATGGAGATAAGATGGCTCGTTATGATTCCATGGCTATTCAGACAATTCTAAAGCGTAAGGATGGAGGCTTGATTTTTTGCGACGTTCCTTTCGAGAATGATTTAGATAGGTTTTCAAGGGATTATACCACCGTTACTAAGCTGGCTATAGAAAGAAACGAGAACTATATACTAGACGACAGAATGACAATATGGACATCAGCAATTGTAGGTACAGAAATAGATTGTCTTGTCAACCAATATATTGAAGGGCTGAACAATCCGTTCATGACTTGGGGGCGCTTTAGAAAAGGCTGGTTCAAGACAACTGTACCTATATCCATTCAATTCCATCATGTTCAAATGGATGGTGAGCATGTTGCTAAGTTTCTGAATTTAATTCAGGCGGAAATGAAAAAGGTATAAATTACACAAGGGAGACTACCCCCCTCTTGTGTAAAATAATTATTTCTTGAAGTTATACTTCTCGCTCAATTTTTGTTGCTCTTCTGCAGGGAGAGACTTATAATAGCCATTGAAACCTGGACAGAAATTGATGTGCCAACGCCAGATTCTACCTAAAAGTGATTTTGGATTCTTGTCATAGTTTGCGCGTAACTTGCAGTTTGCGCATGGTTTTTCATTTGCCATAGATAACTGTTTTAAATTTAATACTTTCTCTATTGCTGGTGCCAAAACAGCCTTTGTGGCTGTAGGCTCAAAGCGTTCAACTACATTACCATCTGCATCGATAATGAACTTGGTGAAATTCCATTTAATGTCTGGTTTCTCGGCGTAATTAGAGTCGGCCTTGGAGAACATATCATGAAGGATTTTAGTGAGTGGATGTGCTGGGTCAAAACCTGCAAATCCTTTCTGTTCCTTCAACCAAGTATAGAGTGGAATCTCATTCTCACCATTGATTTCCACTTTACGGAAACGTGGGAATTCAGTGTTATAACGTAAGGTGCAGAATTCTTGAATCTCATCATCGGTTCCTGGTGCCTGACCTCCAAACTGGTTGCAAGGGAAATCTAGAATCTCAAATCCACGCGATGCAAAAGTATCATAAAGAGAATCTAGGTCCTCGTACTAGTGTACGCAATCTTTTGCGGATATGCATTACTGCATAATGCTTTCGGGAGAGAAAAGTAGCTTGAGAAACATGCATGCTTTCAGCTGCTTCCACAGTACTTAGGCCCTCTACCTCTGTAAGATGAATGGCTTGACGTTGTTCCTTAGGGAGTTCTTCTAAGGCTTTATCCAATTCCTTCCATATCATGGCGCGAAGCATCTGCATGTCTGGACTATCTGCATTCTCTACCATAATCTCCGTGAAATCCCTCATAAAGTACTCATCGTTGCCATCAGAATAGGTCGGAAGTTCAACCTCACGCTTCTTTTTTGACTGGTTTATAATGAGATTATGCGCCACAGTATAGAGCCACGAAGTTACATGACCGATAGGATTCTCCAAGATGCGTAGCGACTGTATGAACTGTAGCCACGTGTCTTGTAAGATATCTTCGGCATCCTCGCGTCCACGTACCCGATGGTTCACATATGCTCGCAACTTACTGGAGTGCAACCGGATTAGCTTGTCAAGCTCTTGATCATTCATTAGATGAATCCTGAGAATTAAGCTTTTCTAAGATGGACTTACGCTCTTCTGGGGTCATACTTTCCCATCGAGCCCTTAGCTCATTCTGACTGTTGCAGCAGTGGTGATGCGCATGATGCCCATGGTGATGGGTACCAAAACCGATGTTCCCAACTAGCAAGCGACAGAGCACAAGCAGACCTACACTTTGCCAGAATGTCAGAACAGGTAACCCGAAAATTGAAGGCATAAGCCAATTCCAGAGCCACATGACTGAACACCCTAACAAAGCTACCACACCCACAAAAAAGATAGGCATAAAAACCAAATGTTTTTGTAAAATGGTCATAAGTTATCGTGTTTTATTATTTCCACTATTATTATAGACAACTGAAAATTACAAATATTTTAATGAAATCGCAATATTTTTTATGTTTTTAGTCCCGTTTATCCCAAAATATGGCAGAATATCACAAAAATTTGTTGTTTCAATGGGTTTCATCTATATTTGCATCGAAATCAAATGCTAAAAACAATGAAACAGATATTACTATTTATTCTAACAATTACATTTGCAGCGTGTGCAAGTACACCCGCAGATATTACATCACTGGAATCGGCTTACGTTACAGTAAACGATAGCGTCAATATTCATTATAAGTCATACGGCGAGGGACCTAAAACCATTCTTTTCATTCACGGATTTGGTTGTGACATGAACGTATGGGAGGAGCAGTTCGATGCATTCAAAGTAGATAAGGATCTACGACTGGTGTTTGTGGATCTACCAGGTTACGGTCTGAGCGACAAGCCTCACGTGGATTATACCTTATCTTTTTTTAGCAGTGCTGTATTTGCAGTGCTTGATGAAATGAAGTGTAACTATACCTTTTTGGTGGGACATAGCTTAGGAACGCCGGTATGTCGACAGATGATAATAGATAACCCATCGCGCATAGCAGGCTTGTGTGATATTGATGGTGTGTACTGCCTTTACCCCAAGGTTTCTGACGAACCTACTGAAGAGGAGCAGGAGAAGGCCGCTGCTTATGAACAGGCTGTTCAAGGCTTTGCATCCTCATTCGATGGTAAGACTTGCAAGGAAAACATCACTGGTTTCGTTCAGTCTCTTACAGGTCCGGATACCCCATCATCGATTACCGATTATGCGATGAGCCGCATGCCTGAGACTCCAGAATATGTGGCATCGAGCACTATGCACAATCTTATCGACCGCAAGTGGTGGAACGGATTCCCTATACCTTATTATACAGAGGTAATTTGTACCAAGAACAGTGGTTTGGAAACTGACAATAAAGAGCAGATGTCAGCCCTCTACCCTTCTATGGAGTACACAGAACTAGAGACTTGCGGACATTTCATTCAGATGGAACAGCCAGGGGTAGTGAATCAGTGCCTACAACGACTTATGGAGACTTCCATCAAGAACAGCTTGGAGTGCTATGAGTTTGGCATTCACGAAATAGAAGAAAATTATGCAGGTTTCCAATGGATTGTTACTGATGAGAAACGCCCAGAATACGAGAAGGTAAAGCAAGAATACATAGACAGTATAAGCAAGGGCGCCATGTATGGACCTTATGCTGTATCTGAGATGTGTTGCTATATACAGGACTTCCACCTGGGTTGTACTTTCAAAATGTGGTCTTACCGCTTCCCTATGAAGTGGCCTACATATAAGGAAGAAATGAAGGAGTATGATCCACAGCCCGTGGCACAAAAGCTTGATGATCAAACCTTTTTCCTGCGCTTCCCAACCTGCATGGGTGATGATACCTATGTAAAATGGAGTTGGGATGCAGTGGAGGAATATCGCAAATCCGGTTGTGAAAACCTGATTGTGGATATTCGTGGAAATGGTGGAGGTGCAGATTGGCAATACTACCCTATCTTGCAGATTCTGTACAAACAGCCAGGTAAGACACACGGTGTCATGATAAAGAACACTGCAGAAAACCGTGAACAATGGAGGATGTGGGCAGAAGGTGACGAACGCCGGATGGCTCTAGTCGACAGTGCCACAGTGCATGCAGATGACACCTGGTTCCCTATCACAGCCGAAATGGAAGAACATGTGCAGGAAAAGGTCGATTCTAGACGCCCTAAGAAAGCAGCCATCATGATAGACCGATGGGTTGCTAGCAGTGGAGAACAGCTTTTAATTGACGTCCGTAGCGTTGCTCCTGACGTAAAGTTCTATGGACGAGATAATTCTCTAGGTTGTATTGATATGTCAAATGTGACAGAAGTTCAGTTACCACATGTACCAAATTCAATTCATATACCAACCACTGTAAGCATGCGTCTGCTTAAAGGCGAACAACTTATCGATGGTATTGGTATTGTTCCTGATGTGAGAATGGATTTGCCACTACCTGAAAGGCTAACCGATAATATCGATGATTGGGTTTATTGGGTTGCAAAAGATATGAAGAAATGATGCTCACACGTGATCAATTAAAAGGAAAATACAGCGAGGGCGATGCCCTGGCTATTTATCAAGCAGTAAAGGCGACGGAGGATTTCGTGGCCTTTGCGCGTATATACATGTACGATGAAGAAGACAGTGTGACTCGGAACGCATTATGGGGGCTGACAAAATCTACAGACGAGGAACTCTCTCAATTACAACTCTTCTGTATGAATTCATGGATATTTCCATGAAGCATAATAGTTCATCGGTACGTCGCATTGCCTTAAATATCATAGAGCGACTAGAAATCACAACTAATGATTTAAGGACGGATTTCTACGATTATTGCTTGGAGCATATGGTAGATGTTAATGAATACCCCGGCATCCAGTCGCTGTGTATGAAATTAGGTTTCCGTATGGCTTCGTTTTACCCAGAATTGATGCAAGAATTCATGCGTATGGTAGAGGGTATGGAAATTGGATACTATAAACCAGCTGTGATGAGTGTTAGGAAACGAATTTTGAGTGGGAAATTGAAATGAATAGCATTATTTTATTGGAATTAACTCTTAAAATCACAATTAGTTGAATTTGTAATATTATTACGATGATATGAATAAAAAATACAGTATATTAAGAATTTACCTATTCCTACTCAGCCTCTTGCCTTGTACAACGTATGGGCAGATTCCTGTTGCATTCGATGAATGTACGGATTTGATGAGCCTTATTTGGCGTTTTGCTGGAGCTAAGGAATATAGCCTATGCACTATCACTCCTTATGTGGAGAGCATTGATGCGCATTTTGCAAATTTTAAGAACCATCGAGTGGTTCAATTGGCACAACAATACCGAAATGAACATGGAGTGGGTTACGATGCAGTACCTTCGTATG
>JAUNHZ010000147.1 GCA_030523705.1 Bacteroidales bacterium | reverse complement strand
TCGTTTTGTGCCGACCTCATAGCCTCAACCCTCGCAACTCTTTGTAAATAAACGGATTTCGGTGTTTTTCATCCCCTCTCTACATTATACGCTTCGTTCTGTGCCCCATAGGAAGATAGGAATCACAGAGCCATTTGAACCCAACACATTACCAAAACGGGTGGTCACAAACTGGGTATGCTTAGCGTATGCCTGAGAGCCAATAGCCTGACAGTACATTTCGCAGATTCGTTTTGAACAGCCCATGACATTTGTTGGATTCACCGCCTTGTCTGTAGAAACCATGACAAATTTCTTCACACCGTATTTCACAGAGAGGTCTGCTATGATCTTGGTACCCATGATGTTATTCTGTACAGCCTCGGCAGGATTATCCTCCATCATTGGGACATGCTTATAGGCAGCGGCATGAAATACGTAATCTGGTCGGAACGTATTGAATATGTGCTCCATACGAGTCAAGTTACTGATACTGGTAACCACGGTCTCTGCAGGTACAATAGGGAAATCACGCGCCATCATGAGGCGAATATCGTGCATTGGAGTCTCTGCTTGATCCACCAGCATCATAGCCTCGGGAGCAAACTGTGCAATCTGCTGCACCATTTCGGAGCCAATACTTCCGGCAGCACCCGTCACCAAGATACGCTTACCCATGAGCAGCTCCTGAATGGCACCCATATCCAGTACAATCTCACCTCGAGGAAGCAACTGCTCAGGCTTGACCTCATGCATACCCTGCTGGTTCTGCATGGTCTTCTCTATGAGTGGATGCAAGCTGCGCTTTCCTTGAATACGAGCCACAAAGCCTTGAATCTGATGCCAGATATGAGCTGGATAGGTTTCCTTGAGCATGAGGCGATGCAACCAGTAATCACGGGCAAACTGTACCAAGCGGCCTTTCCAGTTCAAGATGGTTGTATCCTCGCTCAAATCCTGCTGACGGAGCATTTTATGGAGAAGCTTGTCGGCCTGCTCTTGACAAGCCGATGTATCCAAACGTACAAAATCAAATGGAAGTCCCAGATAGGTCTCTGCCACACGTGTCACAATACCCGTAACACGCATGAGGTTTGACATACCTAATATTAACAGAGCCCTGTCTCTGTCATAATGTCCCTGGCTGGCTCTCAGAATCATGGCCCAGTCGATAACCTGACGGAGGGTGAAGTGCTCCAGCATCTGTCCGGTGATATGGCGGGCATTATAGATGACCTGGAACATGGCTGCAGGGCGAAGCACCGTTACTTCATCGGTCACATCCAGCTTTCTGAAGCCCTCGTGACGCCACATATCCATCAAGGTCTGTTCAATCTGACGGTTTGCCAGTACGCCGTGATGATCCAGCAAGGTATGGTGGCTCTTGATCTCTGCACCATGGAAACGACAGAGCGTATACTTAGGGTTATCCTGGTTTAGCTGCAAGCCCATCTTCTCAAACATCAGGTCTGCCTCTAAGTCGTGTCCAGGGAACCACAAGTCCACATCGGTGCATTCACGCAAGTCGGGATTTGGGTAGCAAGCGCCAATGCTCAAGCCGCGGAGTGCCACGGGCTCTAGCTGAACCTTTGCACAGCGCTCACAGAGTTCGGCCAGCACCTGTCTGCGCCAAACATTCTGGCTTTCAATTTCTTTAGAGCCAACGCTCCAGTTCAGAATAATTTTCTTTGGAGGGAACACATGTGATGGCAGATGCTTCACTGCATCGTATGCCAAAGCTTGTACACCCTGCTCACAAGCCAGGTTGTACAAACTCTCCCAATCTTCCTCGGAGAGTTCCTCGAACAGTTTGGTGTCTACCGCCTCTTCCCACAAATGAATGCGCAGCAAATGAAAGAGAGAGCGCTCAATGTGTGTCGGTTGAAAATTCATAATCCTAGTACAATTATAGCATGAGTGTAAATTCGTGACAAAGATAAACCCACTTTGGGGGATATCCAAGCCAAAACATCAAAGACGTGCTTTCAAAACATCAAATCTACCATTCGCGCGTTTTTTTGACGTTTTAGGCCGTCTATTGTTGTAGTTTTCACCACTTTTGTTTCTTCAATCTGCAAATTTAACGATTTAATTGATTTAACAAACAAATTTTATCTATCTTTGTAGCGATATGTGGCAAAATAATAACGACAAGTTGAAATGGCTTTGGAAAATGTCTAAAGGCATGAGGGGCATTATGTTAGCGAATTTTCTCATAGGTTCGCTGCATGTTGCCGTGTCCTTGTCGTTTGTTTGGTTATGCAAGCACATCGTGGATATTGCCACTCATGTCACAGAGGGAAACCTTACCTTGTATGTGACTCTCATGCTCTGTGCCATGGCATGCACCATCTTCTTCTCTGCTTTTGAGTCCTGGCTTAGGGGGCAGAACAATGTCCGTGCAAACAACTCCTTGCGCTCTCATATCTTCAGTGCTGTGATGTGCAGCAAATGGAACGGAACGGACCATTTCCACAGTGGTGATACCATGAACAGACAGCAAGAGGATATCCGCGTAATAGGACAGGCCATCAGCACTGATATCCCGGATTTCTTCCTGACCCTAGTGCAGCTAGGTGCTGCCTCTACGTTCCTGTTCATACTCGATGCTCGCTTGTTGTGGGTTATCCTGGTCCTTATGCCACTGGCCGTGTTAGCCAGCAAGTTCTTCTATAAGAAGATGAAAGAGCTGACCCAAAAAGTCCGCCAACAGGAGAGCAGGGTTCAAGGTACCATGCAAGAGAATCTGCAGCACCGCTTACTGGTGATGACACTCTGCCATATAGACGGGACATTGGATAAACTGGAAGGATTACAGCAAGAGCTATATGGCATTTTCCGCTCCCGGCTTTACTATAGCGTCAGGGCACGCATGCTGCTGCAGTTTGGATTCAGTGGTGGATATTGTGCGGCTTTCCTTTGGGGAATCTGGGGCATCCAGGCGGGTACCGTGACATTTGGTATGATGACTGCTTTCCTACAGCTGGTAGCCCAGGTACAGCGACCAATCGTCTCTCTTACGCACTACATTCCTACGTTTATCTCTCTGGTTACCAGCTGTGAGCGACTGCAGGAACTGACCTCCCTTCCACAGGAAGAGTCCAAACAGGAAGAGCCATTGGAAGGACCTACAGGCTTGCGCGTAAATGGACTCACCTTCCACTACCCCGATGCAGAGAAGCATGTGGTGAAAGACTTTAGCCATAATTTCATGCCCGGCAGTACCACCGCCATTATAGGAGAAACCGGAGCAGGAAAAAGTACACTGGTGCGCTTGCTTCTGCATCTGTTGGAACCTCAGGAGGTCACCGTGTCCCTATATAATCAGGCATGTGGAGAAGTCCCCATGACATCCAGTCGCCGCAGTAATTTCATGTATGTCCCTCAAGGCAACAGCCTGATGAGTGGCACCGTGAGAGAGAATCTGCGCATGGGAAACCCACAAGCCACGGAACAAGAGATGCAAGACGCACTCCACCGCGTGTGTGCCGGATTTGTGTTTGAGCGACCAGAAGGCTTGGATCTGCCTTGCGGAGAAAAAGGCTGCGGACTTTCCGAGGGACAGGCACAGCGAATAGCCATAGCACGTGCCTTGCTACATACGGGCAACATCCTTATCTTGGACGAGGCCAGTTCTGCCCTGGATGCACAGACCGAGCGTGAAATCCTGGAGATGCTGGTGCATATACAAGACAAGACCATCATCTGGATTACCCACCATCAGGCCGTAGCCCAGTATTTGGAAAACACCATAGAAATTGAGACACTTTAACAACATTATTTAAATTTAACCCAAATAACAAATTACATGAAACACAAAACATTAGGCGGATTGATTTTGTTAGCCCTGCTGAATACCACCAGTGTATCAGCGCAACAAACAAATCCATTGTTGAAAAACGAGGCAAAGATCACAGAAATCATCAAGGGCATGACCCTGGAGGAGAAAGTGAATATGCTTCACGGTAAGAACATGTTCTCATCTGCAGGTATTGAGCGCCTGGGTATTCCAGATTTGGAATATGCTGATGGACCTTTCGGTATCCGCGAGGAGATGGAACCTCATTCTTGGAGAGGCTTGGGATGGGAAACCGATAAGGCAACCTTCTTCCCTACAGGTTCTGCATTGGCAGCTACTTGGTGCCCAGGTATGGCTTATGCTTATGGTAAGGCAATGGCTGCCGAGGCTAAACTGCGCGGTAAGGACATGATCTTAGGCCCAGCCATGAACATCCAGCGTCTCCCTACCGGTGGTAGAACCTATGAGTACCTGAGCGAGGACCCTATCTTGAGCGGTATGCTGGCTATAGGTTACACCAAGGGTGCGCAGGACAATGACGAGGCAGTCTGCCTGAAGCATTTTGCCCTGAACAACCAGGAGAACATGCGTGGTTTCGTAAACGTAAACATCTCAGAGCGTGCCATGCGTGAGATTTACCTCACTCCATTTGAAATGGCAGTAAAGCAGGCAAACGCATATGGCGTCATGGCTGCTTATAATAAGGTTTGGGGCAAATGGTGCTCAGAGAACGACCTGCTGCAGAACGCTATCCTGCGTAATGAGTGGGGCTTCAAGGGTATCATTATCTCTGACTGGGGTGGCACTCACTCTACTGTAGGTGCAGCTATTGGTGGTCTGGATGTAGAAATGCCAAGCAGCACTTATATGGGTCAGGCACTGATTGACTCCGTAAAGGCTGGCGCAGTTCCTATGGAGGTCATCGACTCTAAGGTACGTAACCTGCTCCGTGTACGTTTCGCTGTTCCTGCTGTTCCAAAGGATGTAGCTAACACTCAGATTACCTCACAGCCTGCTCAGCAGAAGGTAGCTTATGACGTAGCATCTAAGAGTGTAGTATTACTTAAGAACGAGGGTAACCTGCTGCCATTTGGCAAGAAGGTGAAGACTATTGCAGTCATTGGTCACAATGCTACCCGTACCATGGCACTGGGTGGTGTAGGTGCTGGTGTAAAGGCACTCTATGAGATTACTCCACTGCAGGGTTTGCAGACTGCACTCAAGGGTAAGGTAAAGATCAAGCATGCTGTAGGTTATGAGCCATACCCACGTGCACGCAGAGGCGAGCAGCCAGACTTGACAGCATGGAATGAGAACGCTGCTAAGCTGAAGGCAGAGGCATTGAAGGCAGCTAAGGGTGCAGACCTGGTACTCTTCGTTGGTGGTGACAACCGTGAGGTTGAGACCGAGGGTTCAGACCGTACCAACATTGACCTTCCATTTGGCCAGAATGAGCTCATCGAGGCTATCGCAGCTGTTAACCCTAACATCGTAAGCATCATGGTAGCTGGTGGTCCTGTTGACATGCGCCGTCTGGAGAAGGTATCTAAGTCTATCGTTTACTCTTGGTTCAACGGCTCTGAGGGTGGTCATGCATTGGCAGATATCCTGACAGGTAAGATTGCTCCTTCTGGTAAGCTTCCATTCACTCTCCCAGTGAAGTTGGAGGATTCTCCAGCTTATGCTCTGGGTGTTTACCCACAGAAGCAGGAGACTGAAAGCAGCGATGTATTCGTGGACTTGGTAAATCGCGACAACTTCCGCGCTCAGCAGAAGGCCGATGCTGATTACTCTGAGGATATCTTTGTAGGTTACCGTTGGTACACCAGCAAGAACGTAAAGACCATGTATCCATTCGGTCACGGTCTGTCATACGTACCATTCTCTTTTGCTAACGCAAAGGCAGAGGTAAAGGGTCAGAACATTGAGGTTACCTTCGATGTGAAAAACGGTGGTAACATGACTGCAGAGCAGGTTGCTCAGGTTTACATTGCGCGTCCAGACTCTAAGGTTATCCGTCCTAAGTATGAGCTGAAGGGCTTCTCACGTGTAGCTGTGAATGCTGGTGACACTAAGACTGTTACTATTACCATTCCTATGGAGAACATGCGTCACTGGAATGAGTTCCAGCACGCTTGGAACGTAGAGAAGGGTAAGGCTGTTATCTACATTGGCAGCTCAAGCGAGGATCTCCCACTGAAGACTGAGATTACTTTATAATTACGTATAAAAACAGAAAAAGGGTGTATCCAACAGAGGGTACACCCTTTTTTATTCTATCTTACTTTTTCGCAAAAAACACCTCACACCCCACACAATGGCACTTATTCTTCTGGCTATAAGTAATTTATCCATGTGAGGTGTTTGCAA
>JAUNHZ010000146.1:6031-6246 GCA_030523705.1 Bacteroidales bacterium | reverse complement strand
CAGATAAACCCGATTAACGGCATTACCATGATTCATTTCCTCATAAAGTCTCAGGGCTCTCTTAGCATAATGCAAGCTCTTTGCTGGCTCTGTGATTCTCTGTGCCCGGCTTAACTGGAAACAAGAAAGATACTGAGTATATCTGTCATTCCTTTGTGCAGAAGACTCTTCTGCCAATTTCAAACAATGCAGCCCTAACTTGTTACTGTCATTTT
>JAUNHZ010000146.1:0-6021 GCA_030523705.1 Bacteroidales bacterium | reverse complement strand
AATAATACTTTCCCATGTAATACATGCATTTTGCATACATGGAATCAGAGCGATGGGATTTATAGAAGTCGTATGCGGGCCTAATCAGGCTGTCGCAATCTATATCTGGCCCACTCTTGTCCAATGCCATAGCATATAAAAGTGAACAATATGCTTTATCTGATGCTCCCAACCTATTCCGGTCAATGGAAGCCAACAACTTGACAGCGCTATCCGGATTTTCATTGAGCAGGCTGTATGCTACTCCAACATCTCTGGAAGATGACATAGATATGCAACTGCTCAAAAGCAATGCACATAAAAGACTCAGGAATACACTCTTCATACTATAATGTTTCATGCGTGCAAATATAAGCTATTCTTAGCAATAATAAGCACTTGAGAGGTGTATTTCTCACTTATTCATAAAAACGCATAATCAGTTGTATATATGCAGTTTACATGAACTTGTCATTTTTCATAAGGTGTACTTCTTATACAAAAACCATCTTTTCAAAAAAAAAGAACCCCATCGGCTGGATTAAAACAAGCCTAATTCAGCCGATGGGAAAACCCAATGGTTATACACTATATCAAAACAGAGCCATCACACTCTGCTGCAGCCAGAAGCACAGGATACCAGCCAGATAGCCCAGCAGGGCAATCCATGAAGCGTGCTTCATATACCAGCCAAAGCTGATGCCTTCAATACCCATGACCACTACACCTGCAGCGGAACCGATAATCAGCATGGAACCACCCACACCTGCACAGTATGCCAGGAGCTGCCAGAAGGTACCGTCTTGCGCAAAGTCCGCAATCATAGGGTTTACCTCATACATTCCCATAGAGGCTGCCACCAGTGGCACGTTGTCTACAATACTTGACAAGACGCCAATGACTCCGGTCACCAGGTAGTTGTTTCCTCCACTCACCTCATTCAGGAATGTTCCTAACGTGGTGAGTGCATTGATTTTACCCAGTACAGAAACTGCCATGAGAATGCCCAGGAAGAACAGAATGGTGGTCATGTCTATCTTACCCAACACCTGTGAGACACGCTTGGCCATAGGGTCATTCTCGTCTTTCTTGCGGTAAATCACCTCGGTCAGGAACCACAGCACGCCTAATACCAGCAAGATGCCCATGAATGGAGGCAGTTCTGTGTACAGATGGAAAAGTGGCACCAGGCACAAACCGCCCACACCTATGGTGAAAATCTCACGGCGCTGGTTACGGGTGACCAGCGATGGACGGGCTGCAGCACGTTCCTCCTTGGTAGTAGGAAGTACCCACGCTCCATGTAGCTTGGTGTGGAAGATGGCTGCCGGCACCACAAAACTTACCAGGGCTGGCAGCAAGATGTGGGATATCACACCTCCTGCCGTAATCTGCTTTCCGTTCCAAAGCATGATGGTGGTCACATCGCCTATAGGTGAGAATGCGCCTCCAGAGTTAGCCGCTATGATGATGGCTACATCAAAATACAGGCGTTCCTTGGCCTCTGGCACCAGCTTGCGCAGAATCATGACCATGACAATGCTGGTGGTCAGGTTATCGAGCATGGCTGAAAGCAGAGCGGTCATGAATACCATGCGCCACAGCAACTTGCGCTTATGGCGACTCATAATCAAATCGCTCACAAAGTTCAGACCTCCGTGCTGGTCCACTATCTCTACCACGGTCATGGCACCCATCAGGAAGAACAAGGTAGTTCCAGCCTCACCCAACGCCTCTTCTATCACATGGTTCAAGTCATGAATGTCTGAAAGTCCGCCCTGGCCAAACAGCTCGCCTGGCAGAATCATGCCATTCATGCATCCTATAGAATAGATGGACCAACATAATACACACATTAAAATCGCAATAGCCGCCTTGTTCACCTTGGTTATGCTCTCTATCGCTATAAAGAAGTAACCGATAACGAAAACGGCGATAATCAACATCGAAAATTCCATAATCTCTCTCTCAAACTTTTACAAATTTCCTAAAAACGGCTGCAAAGATACGAATTTTTCTGCCATAAAACATGTTTTACCATAGATATTACCGATAACAATTATCTCATGTTTGTTTATTCACTGTAAATCATTACCTTTGCAAAAAATTAAAAAAACATGAACAATAACGTCTATTTAGCATCGAAACCACGCTATGAAATCCTGGATGGCTTGCGTGGCGTGGCAGCCCTCTTGGTAGTGGCATTCCACTTGTTCGAGACCTATTCGGCAGGTCCTCAGTTCCAAATCTTGAATCACGGCTACCTGGCAGTGGATTTCTTCTTCGTCCTCTCCGGTTTTGTGATTGGCTATGCCTACGATGACCGCTGGGACCGCATGTCCACCTGGAATTTCTTCAAGCGCCGTCTCATCCGTCTGCACCCTATGGTGATTTTCGGTTCATTCCTGGGCCTGCTGCTCTTCTTCTTTGGAGAATTCGAGGGTTTTGCGCTCATCAGTCAGACGCACTGGTGGCAGCTTATCATCCTCTTCCTCATTGGCTGCACCATGATTCCTGTAGGTGCAGGCATGGACGTACGTGGATGGTCTGAGACTTATCCGCTGAACGGTCCTGCCTGGACACTGATGTTGGAATACATAGCTAATATCCTGTATGCCTTAGTCATCCGCCGCTTGCCAAAGGTAGCGCTTGCCGTTCTGGTCTGTCTCTTTGCCTGCATGACCGTCATGCTGTGTATGGACGTGGATCCATTTGGCATTATGGAGCCTCATGCCTATGCGGCTAACACCGTGATTGGTGGATGGGGTATCGACCCTTGCCAGCTGTGGGTAGGTTTCAGTCGTTTGCTCTATCCATTCTTCTGTGGTTTGCTGATTAGCAAATGCGGCAAGTTCATTTCCGTAAAAAATGGTTTCTGGATCTGTGCACTTATCATTGCCTGCATCCAGATTATGCCTCGAATTGGTGGTCCAGAACCTGAAAACTGGTGGATGAACGGTATCTACGAGGCCATCTGTATCTTGTTTATATTCCCATTGGTAGTTGCCATGGGTGCAGGTTCTACCCTCTCTGGAAAGAAGAGTTCTGCGTTCTGCAAGTTCCTGGGCGACATTTCTTTCCCGCTGTACATTACCCATTATCCTTTCATCTACATGCAGATGGGCTGGATGGGTCATCATAAGGATGCGCCACTGGAGCAGCACGTCATGGTATCTGTCTGCCTGTACATCTTTGCCATCATGGTGGCATACGCAGCCTTCAAACTGTATGACCTCCCTGTTCGTGAGTGGTTGAAGAAGAAACTGTTTGCTCGTGTAGAAAAATAAAACTAAATGGTTACAAAAGGAATAATATTCATTTTCCTGTTTGTCGTTTCCTGCTTGTTCTTCTCAGCAGCCTTCATTATGTATGTGCTGGATGAGAAGAAACAAGTGAAGGGAATCCTGAAGAACTGGGTACTGTTCATGGCTACCTGGGGCATATTTGCCCTGGTCTCTGGCATAGTGACTGCCATCTTTTCATAACTGCCTCATTCAATAGGAGAAACGGATTCCTGCTTTCAGGTTAAAGTAGGCCGGAGACTCTGAACGGAGTGTGGGGACGTTCTTGTCTGTTCCGAAATACCAGCTTACGCCCGGTTCCAGATACAAGGACATTTTCCGGGCAATCCGTGTCTGCAGACCCACAGAGAGATTGGAGGACCACTGCCAAGGCTTCATCGCTATCCGCTCTTCCTCTCGCTTGGCGGACAGGACATGCTCCAGCATGACACCTCCACCCACATAGAACTGGCTGGACTTGCCAGATGCCAGGGTGTAGTTCACGCGCAAAGGGATGCCTATATACTGAATTCGCTGGAGTGCCTCACCTGAATATCTCAAGTTTACATCGGACATGAGAAGGGTATATACCACACCCGTTTCCAAGAACGTCTGGGGATAAATCTCCTTTCCTACCGACAAGCCGAAGCTGAACGACAGGTGGTGATCAGAACTTGTCACGTCATCTGTGGCAGGAATGCTTGGATTACCCGTACTGCCAGAACCGTGGTACGGATCATTCTGACTATGGCTTGGGCCCGACGCAAAATCTCCACTCTGACCAAAATCCAGCAAAGAGCCATGCCCACCTACATGCAGGCCTACCGTCCAGTGGCTCTTGTCTGGCACCGATGCTTCGGACTGGTTCAAGGCCCACAGTGGTTCACTGACATCGATATCTCGTCTCACCGTAGCCACGGTGTCTTTTTCCTGAGGCTCTTCAGCTATATCTTCTACATCTATCACAGATGCTACAGCATTCACAGATGCCACAAGCTGTGTGGTGTCCTGAATAACGGAATCCACCTTACGATGAGCCGGATGATGGGCATGAACAACATACACGTTCTGCTTAACAGGAACCTCTTCAACTACGGTTTTCTCATCTTTCAATTCCGGACTACCTGCAGATTCAGGAGCATTTTGCGTGAGCATGCTGTCTTGAACCATTACCTCTGGTGCAGCCTGGTATAGAAGGTAGCCACCGCCAAGTGTCAGGCACAAGAGGACAGAAGCAGCCACCGCCCACCAGCGTACGGGCAGCACGTACCGGTTACGGTCTGGCAGAGCCGACGAAACACGCTCCCAGCCATTGGCTGGAATCTCTGCCTGGAAATCCTGCATCTCATTGCGGATTTCATCAAGCCATGGGTTATTTTCGTTCTGCTTCATAGATTCTCCTTTTTCCAGTTATTGATTTGTTCTGCCAAGAGGCGACGGGCATGTACCAGCTGCGATGCCGATGATTTCTCCTTTATGCCCAGTTTCTGCGCTATCTCCCGATGAGATAGTCCGTCGATTACAAAGAGGTTGAAGACCGTGCGATAGCCTAAAGGCAGCTCGCTTATCATTTTCAGGAGTACACCACGGGGAATGGTATTCACATTTTCCGGTTCAGGAATGTCCTGGGCCAACTGGGGATTGTCGTCCAGGGAAAAGACATCTTCCTTTTTCCGGATGTATTGGAGAATGATGTTTTGCTGCACCCGGAACAACCAGGCCTTCAGGCTTCCCTCACCTTGCCAGTGAAACTGCTGCATGTGCGTGAGGATATGAATGAACACATCCTGCAGCAAATCTTCGGCTACGTCTTGCCTGCCTACATAGCGGAGGCATACGCCAAGCAACCACCCGGCGTACCGCTCATACAATTGTCTCTGGGCATTCCTGTCGCCCTTCTTGCTTTGCTCTGCTATGTATTCTTCCTGACTCAATGGTGTTGGGAGTAATCAAAGGTATAAGTCTTCTGCATCAGCAGCAGCTCAGCATTCGTCATGCGCACAAAATGGGAGCATCCCCAGACCGTCTTATACGTTCCGTCTCCTGCATTTCGCTGGCATAAAGGCTCCACGCAGTCCATATACCACTTGCCAGAGAGGGTGTAGACAGACCAGATGCGCAAGTCGTCCAATATTCCTGTTTCTGGCTTGAAACTGCAAGCCTGCTGCCAGAAAACATCTTTATTTACGGCGTCTGAATGAAAATAGCTGACGTATTCCGTATTGGATTTCACATAGAGTGAGGATGGCGAAGGGCCTATCAATCCGGCATAGAAATCATCCGGCTTCAGATAACCATCATCCTGGATTTCAAATGTCTGCATCCACTTCCATCCATAGCCCACAAACTCTTTCCGGAGTGTCTCTTGCATCTCCTTGGAAAGTACCGGATTCTCATAACGGTAAGGTACCCCATCGGCATCAAACTGGAACATAGGGACATTCTCAGGCTCTATGATCCATCTGTCATCAGGCTCCAAATTGTCCACGCAGGATGCTGCCAGGACAGACAGGACTGTCAGCAGGACAGACAAAACGGATTTACTCTTCATTTTCCACATATACATTTCATTCTTTTCTTGTAAAATGCAGCATACTGCCAGATACTGCATGAAAGAATTACTTTTTTTCAAGTGGCAAATTTAAGCATTTTCCGTAAAACTTCCTTCTATCTGCCCTTGATTTGCCTTCGATTTAATACTAGAATAAACCTTTAATCAGACTTACATGATATTGGCGTATGTCTTACAAAACGTAAGTGT
>JAUNHZ010000145.1:6020-6276 GCA_030523705.1 Bacteroidales bacterium | reverse complement strand
TACTTTAACAGGAAGAAAGCATAACTTATTAGTAGATGATGCGCAGGTATTAAGTCTAAGCACACAGCAATACAAGGAAGTATTAGCCAAATCTACTCTTTCAAAGAACACCACTAACACAGCATTGGTTAAACGTGTGGGACAGAAATTAGCAAATGCAGTGGAAGCTTATCTTCGTTCAAATGGTATGGCAAATGAAATCCAGAACTTTGCGTGGGAATTCAACTTGGTACAAGACAAACAGGTAAACGCATTC
>JAUNHZ010000145.1:1024-6010 GCA_030523705.1 Bacteroidales bacterium | reverse complement strand
CCTGGAGGTAAAATTGTAGTGTACGAAGGTCTACTTCCTGTAACCCAGAATGAAGCATCTCTAGCTATCGTTCTTGGACATGAGATTGCACATGCGGTTGCAAAACACTCTGCTGAACAAATGAGCAAGCAAATGCGCCAACAATATGGCACTCAGATCTTAGGAGGCATTCTCAGTTCTGCAGTAGGTTCAAATACAGGTAATGCTGTAGCCCAGCTTGCACAGACCGGATTTAGCTTTGCCAACCTGAAATACTCGCGTGACAATGAGAATGAAGCTGATTACATGGGACTGATTTTTGCAGCTATGGCTGGCTATGATCCTCAGGTTGCCGTTTCATTTTGGCAACGCATGGCAGCAGGTAAAACTCAAGCTCAATCAGAGTTCCTGAGTGATCACCCTAGTGATGCCACACGCATTGCAAACTTGCAAAAATATATGCCAGAAGCTTTGAAATATTATAAAAAATAAAATAATATAACCCGTTGGACGAGTTAAATATGCGCTAATTTAATTCCACCAACGGGTTAATATAAGTAATTGATATCCAGAAAATAAGCGAAGGATCTCGTCCAATCTAGTTAAAGAAATATTGGACGAGATCCTTCACTTTGTTCAGGATGACAATGTAGTAAAATCAGAAAAGATTGCCAAAGAAAATGGCATTCATAAACATACGAGTGCCAGCATACCAAACTGAACGGAAATTTGGGTCATCAGAGAAACTGATGATATTACCAGAGCCTGCACGAGTCACAATGACTTCTGGTGCACCCTTCAGACTTTCCCTGTGCTTAGCACGGAGATAACCACTAAGCTGAGGATCCTTTTTGTCAAACCAGACTGGAGCATTATTCACAATCTTTGGCATTTCGAAGACCTGAGTTGAAGCTTTCATTACTGGCATAGGTGTCTGATAACCCCAGCAAAGTGGATGCGTATAGTCCATCTGTGCCTTCAAATCCGTTCCTGGAATAGTGTACATATCATTCTTATCTGCACGTTCTGCCCAATTCACATAGGTAGCACTATCTGGTTTCTCCAGATTCTTGGTCTTGATATCGGTGAGCTTCATAGAATTTGTACTACGGAATGCACTACCAATGGTGATAAGTGTTCCACCCTGCTGAACCCATGCCGCCAATTTCTGCTGCAAAGCTGCATTACTTACACCACCAGGCATGACAATGACATTATAACGGCTCAAGTTCAAGCCTGCAGATGCTTCTACAATACTTGGTGTAAGCTGCATTCTATAATTCATGGTAAACCAAGCTGTACCTACACTTCCACCATTCAATATAGCAATTTTAGGCTGACGGAGCACATGGTTACGATAGTGGCCCAAGTCGAAATCAGCCATACGTGAACTTTGAACACTTTCAACCTCTACACCCGCAGCTTCGGCATATTCTTTCATATAAAGATAGATGGAATCAGCACTTACTTTCTGACCAGCTACAGGGACAACCAATGTTCCAGGTCCATGTTTTACTGCCTTTGGATCTTTTGAGGTAGCACCTAAGCCTGCTGCCATGACGCGAATGCCCTTTTCTTGGAGCATATTTACCACGTATGGTGCATATAGCTCCTTATTATCAAAGACATAAGCAACACGACTCTTGCCTCCATTTACACTACCCTTAGGGAATGTAAGATTTGCAGCATCATCACCCTGCAAGCCTGTAGTAGCCTTCAATGGTGCATAATTTAAGCCATATGCTTCGGCCAGATTCCATGTTGAGATATCATAGAACAGACTGTCTTTAAATTCTTTGTTAGTCTCAAAGAGAGAATTAAGCAACATACTGTGCTGCTGTGCTGCTGGAACAAAGAAGCTATCCTCTTTCTTGTATGTATAACCATCCTGTGTGTAATCCTTTGCCAGATGATTAACCTGAAGACCGTGATTGTGAAGTAACTCTACAAAATGATAGCTGGTAGCCTTAGAGCCTGCACCATCGAATACCCAACCCTTTACTGGCTGCTTCTGAGCTTCAGCATAACGATCCTTAACGAATCGATACATATAATCATTCAGTTCTTCGCGCATACCATTTGCTGCTTTAACAGCTCCGTATGCACAAAGTACTTGATTTCTAACTGTGAATGGGAAATTCAGAACACCATTAGCGCTTTCCTGCTGGTGACCACGTGATGATGGCTGCTCGAAAAGCATGGCTACAGAACCTAAAGCATCAGGATAAACATCGCCTGTACCTAAAGAATAGCTGTCATAGGAATCTTTTGAGAAATAAAGTGAACCAACCTGGTCAAGCATTGCAGTTTCATATTCAGCAACTTTCTCTGTCAAGTCCTTATTTTCCTGTGGAATCTGAGGATAATATCCTACTGGGTCTGCAGGCTCCAGGAAGAAGAACGCATCACGACTTTGCTCATGATGGTCGTTAATCAAGTTCGGCATCCAAGCATGATAAATCTTAAGCAATGCCTGAATCTCTGGCTGAGTAGCATTAATCCAGTCTCTGTTCAAATCATGCCAATAATGGTTACTGCGTCCACCAGGGCTTGCCTCATGGAACTCCAAGCTCTGTGGATCTGTGTTATTACGCAGTGAGCGATGGCTATTTGCCCAACTTGCAAAACGGGTGCAGCCATCCGGATTCTGTGCAGGCACCAACAAAATAACCGTATGTTTAAGTAATTCCTCTATTTCCTGTCCCTGAGCAGCTGCCCAGAAATAAGCAAAAGGAATGGTGCTGTTTACACCAGAAGCCTCGTTTCCATGGATAGAACCCATAATCTCAACAACTGCAGGCATATCCTTTGAAGGTGCTCCATTCATAGGGTCGCGCATATTCTGATGAGCTACTCGGATATCCTCCAACTTAGCCTGGTTTTCAGGACTTGTAATAGCAACACAGAGAATAGGTCTGTTTTCATGTGTGCGTCCATATTCCTTCACGCTCATTCTTGGTGATGCCTGAGCAAGTTGGTACATGTAAGTTACAATCTGGTCATACATGGCCATCTGTTGTCCTACCTGGAAACCAAAATGTTTCTCTGGTGTAGGTATTGCTGAATCCAAAGTGTACTTCCACTGACCATCAGGAAGGAAGTACTGTAATTTTTCGGCATAAGGCACAGGTTTAGGTTGTGCCATAACCGAGGTGCTGACAAAAAGGAATGATGTCAGCATCATTGTCATGATTTTTTTCATCTGTTTAATATGTTTGTCATTAAATTTGGATGCAAAAGTACAGAATTTATTTAACTTTGCAAAAAAAATGACAGATGGACACAAACAGATTTCGATTTGCAACACCCGATGATGTGGATTTAATCCTTTTTTTCATCAAAAGTCTAGCCGTATATGAAAAGATGCTCGACGAAGTAGAAGCAACACCAGAAATGCTTCGGGAATGGATTTTCAAAAAACAGAAAGCAGAGGTAATCTTTGCACTTCACGATGGAAAAGAAGTTGGATTTGCACTTTTCTTTCATAACTTCTCCACATTTGTAGGTCGCGCAGGCTTATATCTAGAAGATTTATTCGTATTACCTGAATACAGAAAAATGGGCTATGGGAAAGGCCTATTCTCCGAATTAGCCAAGATTGCGGTAGAACGAGGTTGTGGACGAATGGAATGGGTATGTTTAAACTGGAACCAGCCAAGTATTGATTTCTATCATTCATTAGGTGCTTTCGGCATGACAGAATGGACCACTTATCGATTAGATGAAAAACGATTAAAGAAAGTGGCACTTTTATAAAACTCTATTTAAAAAATTACTATATTTGCATAAATAAATTCATAAAACATAAAACCATGAAAAAAACACTTGCAACTTTGGCAGTAATGGCACTTTCTGTTACTGCATCGGCTCAGCAAGCTCTGGGCCCAGGTACAGGTATTGTCTCTCCTGAGATTAATGCTAATAACACCGTAACTTTCAGATATGTAAACCCTAAGGCTATCACAGTTAAACTGACAGGTGATTTCCTCACTGAGCGTTCTGTCGACATGAAAGAGGAAAATGGTGTATGGACTTACACATCTGCTCCATTGAAAGGTGAGTTATATTCTTACAACTTCGTAGTTGACGGAAAACGTCAGCTTGACCCATCAAACGTATACATGAACAGAGACATCGCCACCTGGACCAATACATTTGTCATGAGCACAGAGAAGGGCGATGCAGGTTATTACTACTCTAACAACAACGTTCCTCATGGTTCAATCACTAAAATCTGGTATGACAGTGAGCATGCAGGTATGGACCGTCGTTTAACCGTATATCTGCCTCATGGTTACGAAAAGAGTAAAGCAAAATACCCTGTTCTTTATCTTTTGCACGGTTCTGGTGGAGATGAGAACGCATGGTCAGAATTGGGACGTACAGCACAAATCCTGGACAACCTGATTGCCGAGGGTAAGGCTCAGCCAATGATTGTGGTTATGCCAAATGGTGTGGTTCGTAATCCTTCTGCCCCAGAGGTAAACGAGACAAACATGTTCCAGCCTACCATGATGAACTCTCGCGACCAAGATACAACCCCTATGGAAGACGAGTTCCCTACTATCAAGAAGTTTGTTGAGACTACATTCCGCGTAAAGACAGGTCAGTATAATACTGCCGTAGCAGGTCTTTCTATGGGTGGCCGTCATTCATTTGCAATATCACGTCGCTATCCAGGAACTATAGGTTACGTAGGTATGTTCTCAGGTGCAGGCGACGGTCCTCAGAATGCCGATGCACTTGCAAAGTTGTTTGCTGCTAAGCCAAAGCTCTATTGGATTGCCGTAGGTTCAGCCGATGGTGTTAAGGTTTCTGCCTCTGCCCTTCGCGACTATTGCAACCAAATGGGTTATCCATGCGAGTACTATGAGTCTGATGGTGGTCACATTTGGAAGAACTGGCGTGTTTATCTAACTATTTTTGCCCAGAAATTATTTAAATAAGTTATTTAAATGAGAAAACTTAATCATATTTTAGGAGCAGGTCTTGTGGGCCTGCTCTTTG
>JAUNHZ010000145.1:0-1014 GCA_030523705.1 Bacteroidales bacterium | reverse complement strand
ACAAATAGCAAAACACCAGAAATTCAAAATCAAGAGCTCACCAATCCACATTATGATACAAGTGGAAATCTGGTAAGCTTTGGAGATCCATTCATACTCCATGCTAGCAATGGCAAATACTATTGTTATGGAACCACTGAAGAAAGTGGGACAAATGACTTTCGCTGTTATAGCAGTGAAAACATGGATATATGGAATTACGAGGGCATTGTCTTTACCCCTAAAGCAGAGGACTGGACTACCGACTGTTTCTGGGCGCCAGAAGTGTATGAAATCAACGGCAAGTTCTATATGCTTCATAGCTCAAACTGGAAAGTAAATCCAAATAATGATTTAGAGACATTCCGCATTGGAGTTGCAGTAAGTGACAGCCCTACAGGACCTTTTGAAGAATTAAGTGATAAACCTATCTTCGATCCAGGATATCCTATTATCGATGGAAACCTATTAATAGAAGATGGACATATCTATTTGTATTACTCCCGTTGTTGTTACAAACATGCGGTTGAAAGTGAATTAGCATCAAAGTTAAAAGCAGAGGGTCAATACGATGAAATAGAGGAAAGTTGGATATATGGTGTTGAAATCAAACCCGATTTCAGTGGAATCATCGGTGAACCTGTAGCTTTACTCTTCCCTCCTTATAAATTAGAAGACCCACAAAATTGGGAAAACCGTGCAGCAGAACATCATGAAGCAAACCGCCGATGGAATGAAGGTTCTTTCATTTTCAAGCACGGAGACACTTACTATATGATGTATTCTGCAAACTACTATGCAGGCCCATATTATGCCGTAGGTTACGCAACAAGTAAGAATCCTTTAGGACCATTCCAAAAAGCAGAAGAAAATCCTATTTTGGAACGAAACAACGATAAAGGTGGCGAGGTATATTGCACTGGGCACAATATGGTATTGCAGGAACCTGATGGTAGTTTGTATTGCGTATATCACGCCCGTACAGAAAAGACTGATAGCATAACCAATAAAAAGCGTATGGTCTTCATAGATAAA
>JAUNHZ010000144.1:884-6352 GCA_030523705.1 Bacteroidales bacterium | reverse complement strand
GGGGCATATTCTTAAAATGAAGAACTTTCTTAACTTGGTCATATCCCCAGAAATCTAACTGGATGTCGAACAAGTTGATACCATCGACTGTCAGGTGCTTATTAATCACTCTATAATCAGGATTGCGCACCATGAGAGAAATAAGTCTTTCGTTAGCCAGCTCCTTCTCATTGTTCACATCTATATTCCCTTGTCTGCGAAAAGGGGGTATACCGATTGGTACTTTGTAGCCATCGTTTTTATGGAACAAACTATACAACCAAACTTCTTTACCGTAATCGTCATCATCCTCATCAGTTACATTAGCACCTTCTACTTTTCGGGTTTTGAAGCTTTCTTGCTTGAAATCGTTTGTATTGTATGCATAAATGGCATAGTTCGACACCAGAGTATAGAAGAAATGTTCTGCAATCTTCTGTATCACAGCATTGTCGCATATCCCAGATATTGGTTCGTCTGAAGAAGGAACTTCGTCTCCAATCAATAGGGGGGTAGCTTTGCTTAACTGGTATTCAATTCTATCTTCCGACTCATTGTGCTTTTCAAATGTATAAAGTGCAACCTGCTGATGTTTTACTCTCAGCTGATAAATACACCCCTCCAATGCAAACCACATTGTTGCCATAACATGGTCTATATAATGCAGGCGATTTGCTGCAGGATCACTGTTTACCTCGCCATACAATCTGGTCGAGAAGTTATTGATGATTCGCATCATCAACTCGACAAGGCTACTTTTGCCAGAACCATTCTTGCCGACAATAGCTGAAAACTGCACATGGGGTACGCCATTGGTATTCTCTGGATTATAGTCATCATAGAGAAGATTCAGAGCCTTCCTTTCACTATCTACATTTATAGTTTTTTCAGTAATGCTATATCCATTAAGAAGCTGATAAATTTTCCCTGGTATAAGATTCTTTCTGCCAGTACAATGTTTGTCATCACATCTCACAGCAATGATTGCAAAAGAGGCATCCTTATCATGAAGTCCATGTCTAAGACCAAAGCGAGCCTCACCAGTATTCTTGTTAAAGAATGGCATAACTTTCTTAATGGTAGACATGAGATCACATACCTTTTGTTTTATTTCGTCTGTCATATCAATCTTTCATTATTTGCTGCAGGCAAAGTCTCCGAATCCCAGCATTCACCAAGCAATTCATGCAGTTCATAAAACGATCTTCTGTCGCCACATATCCTTACGCTCAGTTTATGCTTGGCATACTCGAAACGAAATTTTGGTTCATGTACAATGTTATTGAATGATAGTTCCATCGTTTCGTTGTCTTTATGCGCGATTAAATCCCCATCTCCTTCATGCACTTCTCAACATCCTCCATTGGGACATTGAGCAGGCGAGAGATATAGTTAGGAGAGATTGGTTCTGTGTTTCCTTCGGCACATTCCTTGCCCATCAGGTACTCGATGTTCTTTTTCAAGTCACCGAGATAGTTATGGAAGGAGTCTGAGGAGGCAGCATTAGTAGGTGTTACGAGCTCGCCATTGTAGATTTCGCTGCCATCCTCACCATACTTTCCATCTTTGGCTTCGTAGATTACGGATGGCTCATAGACTTGTACGGTATGCCATGTGCCCATAGGCACGACACAGCCGAAGGTCGCATTCTCAGGGCAAAGGTGAATGCGTTCTGATTCCACAAGAACATTACGACACATCACATCTTGAGCATCTATTCCCATTTCAGGAGCATTATCCAATTGCACATGCTCTTTTTCCTCTTTGAGTAGAATAACATCCATCCGCCCACATAGGCAAATGATGTTTTCAGAAGAACGTGTATGTCTATGAATTGCGACCTCTGTACCTGGAAGTAAAGCATTCAACATACGCTGGCTGCCATCAAATTCTGAGGTACGAAGGTCGTAGTTCATGCGAAGTCTCTCTGATTCTTTTGCTTTTTCAAAGAGACCGACTAAAAACTCTTTGTTAATCGTCATTAGGATTTTGCTTTCTGTGGTTTATCTGTGGCCAAAAGAGATAGGACACAAATTGCCATGCGGCTTTAAATAAAGATTTCATTTTTTCCATAGGTTAGGTTCATATACAACCAGCACGTCTTTCTGCCTGCTTTTAGTATAGACGAAGAACAGTTTCAAAGCTCTCTGCATACTCACATCCCCACTGACCGCCTCTCATTGCTGCAAGACCAGTGATATACTCTACTGAGCGTGGGTGAGGGTAGGGACGCATCACGCCACGATACATTGCCAATGCCGCCAACTTTGCTTCAACACCATCCTTGCCCACTTCTACGAAGCAGTTAGGATTGAATGACACGAAAGCATTGTTAATCTTCCACTCTGTGCAAGAAGGCACTTCCATATACCAGAACTCCTTCACGCGCTTCACCTCTGGTCTACGCTGGAACAGGCGTATTGCCTCTTGACACGCCATTGACGTCTGCATATGGTCGTTGTTAGTGTCAGCAGGATGATGAGTGATGATGATATCCGGCTCTGATTCCTTGATGGCACTCTCGATGAACTGCACCAGCTTCAGGTGAGGTACTGTGTTCATCTCGATGTTAGGGAAAGTCGCTTCATAGATATTATTCACACCAAGGCTCTTGATCGCATTGTGCGTATCATCCTCCAGTTCTTTGTCATCTGGACGGAACGCACGTGCCTTCGCCTCTGTACACATGATGGCAACGTCAACCGTGTCACCATTCTTTGTCCACTTATAAATGGAAGCACCAGCTCCCAACACCTCATCATCAGGATGAGCCACTACAAGTAAGTATTTCATATCTTTCTGGTTTTCTTGATTAAACTTCTTTAGAGTATTCCACCAACTTATTATGCATCCACTGCGGATACTTGCCACAAGCAGTGTAGAGGATAGCAAGCACAGTCCAGATGATAAGTTTTATATCCCCGAAGAATGACGCATGCTTCACATAGTACACATCCAACTTCAGACGAATTGGGAGCACCTTCTCATTGTATTCCTCTTCCTCTTCAAACTGGTCGCCATAGATATAGTCCCACAGACTCGACTGACTTGTCAATCCACATGGCACCTTTGCGCAGATGGCATTCTCGCCACCACGGGTAATGCCCACCTGATCGACAGCAGCCGGACGAGGACCAACTATCGACATTGTTCCGTTGAGGATGTTCAGCAATTGTGGTAACTCATCAATCTTCAGCCTGCGCATAATCTTTCCCCACCAGAAAATACGATCCTGGTCAGGTCGAAGTGAAGCCTCATTCGCCCCACGAGCCACGCGCATAGAACGGAATTTCCACATCTTGAACTGTTTGTTGTCCTTTCCCACACGGTTAGCGAAATAGAATAGTGGTCCCCAATCGCTTATCAGGGTGGCGATGATAGAGATGATCCAAATTGGAGAAGTGCCGATAATACCAATCAAGGCACAGGTGAAGTCAAAAATACGCTTACAGATTCTATACATATTATATTTATTGTTTTGCAATTTTAAAACTTGCCGTTAAAGGATGATGATCGCTCAGATTACCCGTATCAATAACCCTAACATCTGTCAGCTTCAATCTTTCAGAATGAAAAATGTGATCTATTCTCAATCTCATCCATCGGGAATGGAAAGTACAGCCATATCCTGTACCACCTTCCCACCAAGCATCCTTCAGTCCAATATCCGTTAGTGCTTTCAAAGGCTCAGAATAACTGAAGTCATTCATATCTCCCATGATGATCACCGGATGCTTGCTATCTTTAATGAGCTCTGCAGTCCACCGTGATTGAAATGATCTTGAAATTTGAGCCCTTTGATAACGCACATATAGCGAATCCATATTCATTGGATCCTCTGCGTTAATTGCCTTCGCTTTCTCTTCACCTCTATTGCTTGCCCAATGGCATCCGAGAATCATCACCGAATCTCGGCCTACGGTTATTGTTGCTTTTATAGCTTGGATTGATTTTCCATTTAGTGTGTCAGGATAGTGTTCTCCTTCCTTTGCATAGTGAGATTCCCATATTTCTCGTAGAATAGGATGCCCCGAGTTGCTCATCTCCCTTTTGGCATAGAAGATATCACCACACTCCTGATGACTCTGATATTCCTCTGTATATGCATACTTCGTCCTCAGCATCGAGTCCAGTACCAGACAACTATCCTGATGGATTTCATTCAGTAGGACTATGTCAGCATCCTCTTTCAGAATCACTTCTGCCAGTTCTTTCTGCCTTATGCTATCAGTCCCCTCTGGGCAATGCACATTCCATGTCATCACCTTCACGTCTGCATCATCCGACCCGAAGAACGGATGCAATGCCACCACCTCATACCGATGGTTCAGATATGCAAATGCCAGAATAAGCAAAGCACCAATCGCAATCCCTATTTTATGTATCTTCTTCAATGATAATTATGATTAGGGGGATAGGTTAGGGGTTAGTGTTTCTATTAAGGTTAGAGTGGTCAGGTTAGTGGTTAGAGTTGTATTGTATAGGAACATGTGAAGCACTCCCTAACCCCTAACCACTCCCCCCCTAACCTCTAACCACTAGCCCCTAACCTTAATCAACTGTCCTAAACGGCCAAAGTGCCTTGAATACCAGATACGTCTTATTACTCTTGCCGAAAACAAGACGTATGCAGTAATATCCACATACCACCATCCATCGTGGTATCCATATCACGTGCTTCGCTCTGCCTTCGGCCTTCTCTGCCGCTATCAGGTCGTTCACGTCCAGCAGGTCAGGATTCTTGATGATATGGATCGAGTTGTCCACATCCTTCTCTACCCAGTCCACCATCGCCTTCACAGCACCAGCCATCTCCAGCACCTCGAACTGACCACCCTTGCCGATCTTGTATGCCCAGTTAGGCGATTTCAGGTAGTAGCGCTTCTCGATGTCGCGCTTCTGGTTGGCTGTGTATACCGGCGAGAAGCGGTATATGTTCCACTTCTGGCATATCTTTTTCAGCCTACTTTCAGCCTCTGCCTTGCTCTTGCCGTAGTTCGATATAGGATTCAGCTTTGTTTCAGGAGTAATAATACCCTTTACCATACCGATTGCATCCACCGTACTGATGAAGAGCACTGGTACTCGATATCCCACACATGCGTTAAACACATTCTCTGCACACGTCACATTCACAAATTTGAAGCGCTCAAAGCTCAGGTCATTCTCGCCTGCAAAGTGAGCTAATGCCGCCAAGTGAATGCAACGATCCACTTTCTCCCTCTCGAACAACTCATTCAGTGCCTTCTTGTCCGACAGGTCAAGCACCACCTGCTTCAGGTTCTCATGTTTGTATTCCGACTCTCTGCGATCCACACCTACTATCTGGTGTCCCTTCGCTAGCAAGTCCTTCACCACATACGAACCTATCATTCCGGCCGAGCCGGTAATCAGTATTTTCATTATAATTTGTTGTTATTTATTTAACTTAGCCTTACGGAACTCTGGATTCAAATACTTTACGAATCCAGCCAGAATGCCAGCAATCA
>JAUNHZ010000144.1:0-874 GCA_030523705.1 Bacteroidales bacterium | reverse complement strand
GTGCCATCATGATAGCTCACATCTTTTCCCCAGAACATAAACCAACTTGGTTTGAAATTGAAGCGATTTTTGCTGAACACAAACCACATTGCATCTAACCCAAACCAACGAACCTGTTTGCCTACATAGTAAGGGTACTTCTTGAGGTTTGCGTTAGGGTTAAGGTTGTCTTCTACGAATATTTCAGCAAAATCAACTCCTGCCGCAAAACTAGCTTGGAAACTCGATGGCGTACGAGGATTGATTTCGATAATCTTCAATTCACCAGAACGCTTATCTTCAAGAACGTCTATATCTGCAAAGCCTTTCCAATTCAGTTTTTCCAGCATTATCTTGCAAGCCTGTAGCAATTCTTTGTGCTCCACTGTCTCACTATAGCAGCTGCTACCTCCCTTCAATGGGAAATATCTTCTAATCTTGATAATCGTGTATGCAGGATACTCTCCCTTGTGGTCGCGATAAAGCATTACGTTGTAATAGTAGTCAGGTTGCTCTACATACTGCTGTAGGGTACACTGTCCGAACTTACCCTCGATGTTGGGGAACTTCTCTTTCAGTTCCTGCATATTATCCACTTTTACTATTCCCTTAGCTCCCGCAGAGATATTTGGTTTTATCATTGCAGGGAATCCTACATAGTCTGCGGCCTTATCTAGATTGCCCTTCACAAGAGCCTCTGTTCGAGGATGTGGCAGGTCATACTCCCTGCATAACTCCATTAATTTCTGTTTGTCATTCGCCTTTTGGAAAATCTCATAGTCTTCAATAGCCACTCTGATTCCTAACTTTTCGATATGGACCTTTTCCTGTGAAAGGAAATCAGCTCCCTCATCCAGCATTGGGATTATCAAGTCATACTTATGCTCCTTGATAT
>JAUNHZ010000143.1 GCA_030523705.1 Bacteroidales bacterium | reverse complement strand
TCATAGCAAATTGAGCATTTGTCAATATTATAGTCGTATTTTCTGAAAATTGATTTAAATCAATTCGTTTTGCTATCAATTGATTTATGTCAAGAAAATGCTGTTTTCGCACACAAAAATGAAAAAAAACTTGTGGGGAGTCAAAAAACAGTTTATCTTTGCATCAGAAAACAAAGAGAAAGGGTTTTCATTTAGGTTTTAAGGTTTATGAAGATTGTTTGTTAGGTATTAGAAAAAGGTAAAAGGTTGTTAAGGTATTAGGTTTAGGTTAAAAGACTAGATTAGGTGTAAGAGAGTTTGAGAGAAAGATTGGTTAAGTTCTGACAAATGAAAAAGGAATTTGTAGACAAGTTAGTAAGTTTTGACAAATTATTTTTCAAGAGAGAGAGATTTTTTTGATAGGACTAGTTTTTGGTTTGGTAAGAAAGATTGTTTAAGGTTAATTAAAAGATTACACTTGATTTAGTGCAATGTTAAAGGGCTGTTCTAGTGATAGAGTGGCCCTTTATCGTATGCCAAAACTTAATTCTCCGGGATTCTTCCTCGAAAAATGGAAAAAATGCAGTATCTTTGTCGCAAATAATTAGTAAGTATATGGAAACAACTCGTCAAAATAAAATTTCAAGACTCATCCAGAAGGAGTTGAGTATGATTTTCCAGTCGCAGACCCGACAGATGCCAGGTGTGCTGGTTTCTGTAAGTGCTGTGCGTATCAGTCCAGATATGAGCGTGTGTCGTGTTTACTTAAGTGTATTCCCAAGTGAGCGCGCCGAGGAAATTGTGAAGAATGTGAATGACAATATGAAGTCCATTCGTTTTGAGCTGGGCACCAAGGTAGGCAAGCAGTTGCGTATCATCCCAGAGCTAAAGTTCTTCATTGATGACTCATTGGATTATATCGACAATATCGATCGTCTGCTGAAGCAGTAACCTTCTGTTTTCATGAATTTTCCTTTCTTCATTGCAAGGAGATATCTTGTCTCTAAGAAAAGTCATAATACCATTAATATCATTTCTGGTATTTCCGTGTGTGGTGTCGCATTGGCAACCATGGCGCTGATTTGTACCCTTTCGGTATTCAATGGTTTCCACGATATGGTGGCCTCTTTCTTCACGGCATTTGATCCAGAACTGAAGATTGTACCTGCCGAAGGCAAATTCATGCAACATAACGATCCGAAATTACAAGAACTCCGGAAAGATACGCGTATTGCCGTTTTTACAGAGACTTTAGAGGATAATGCCTTGTTGAGCTATGAGGGACGTCAGGCTATCGTAACCCTGAAAGGTGTGGAGGACAACTTTGTGGAGCTGACCGGCATTGAATCTGCACTTTATGGGGATGGGCATTTTGAATTGGCATCCGACCCTTTGTATTACGGTATTTTAGGTATTCAGTTGTGCCGTTCTTTAGGCGTAGGTGCTCATTTTGTTGACCCAATGCAGGTGTTTGCTCCCAAGAAAGGAGAACGTATAAACATGGCAAATCCTGCTGCAAGCTTTAATCAGGAGGAGTTTCTTTCTCCAGGTGTTGTTTTCTCAGTAAAACAAGTGAAATACGATGCCAATTATGCTTTAATCTCCTTGGCGCAAGCTCGCAGGGTATTCAGCGCTCCTGGTGCAATGACTGCTCTTGAACTGCGATGTAAGGAAGGGGTATCAGTACATGCCATTAAGCGTGATATCCAGAAACAATTGGGTGATAGCTATAAAGTATTGGACCGTTATGAGCAGCAAGCTGATGTGTTCCGGATTATGGAGGTAGAGAAATTGCTTTCCTATGTATTTCTGACTTTTATTCTCATGATTGCTTGCTTCAATATCATTGGCTGTCTGTCTATGCTCATTATTGATAAGAAAGATGATGTACGTACCCTTCGGAATATGGGGGCTACCGATGAGCAGGTTGGACAGATCTTCATGTTCGAGGGCCGATTGATTGCAGCACTGGGAGCTGTTATTGGTTTGGTCTTAGGTTTATTGCTCTGTTGGTGCCAGATTCAGTTCGGTTGGCTGAAACTGGGTGATACCAGTGGCAACTTTGTCATTGATTCCTATCCGGTGAGTGTACATTTCATGGATGTCCTATTGGTTTTCCTCACGGTAGTTGTCGTAGGTTACCTGGCAGTATGGTATCCAGTCAAGTCTTTGAGTAAAAGATTATTAGCATAAATAAAGGATAGCGAAAATCGCTATCCTTTTTCTTTATCTCACATATCCCCGTTGTCTTTGATTAGCTGGAGCAGTTTCTCAACAGCTTCTTCTGCAGGGATATTCATTTCTATACACTCTTTTTTCTTGTAAAGGCTTACTTTTCCTCGGGCGGCACCCACATAGCCATAGTCGGCATCTGCCATTTCACCCGGACCATTCACAATACAGCCCATGATACCAATTTTCAAGCCTTTTAAGTGGCTAGTTGCAGCTTTAATACGCTTGATGGTATCTTCTAGGTCGTAGAGTGTTCTTCCACAGCCTGGACAAGAGATGTATTCAGTCTTTGATGTGCGGGTACGAGCTGCTTGCAAGATATTGAATGCGGTGGAATCAACTGTATCAGAATCCAGTGTGCCATTGTTGTGCAAGTAGATGCCATCAACCAGTCCATCCATGAGCAATGCACCCATATCAGCAGCGCTCTTGAGTTGGAAATCCTCCTTGTTGGTCTCTGCGTAATGCTGGAAAATCACTACAGGATTGGTCAATCCGTTGCGCATCATCTCATGAACCAATGCGCGATGCTCACCCAAACGGTTCTTGTGATTGCTTTGGCTGACAACCACCACTTCCGGGTGATATTTCAGACAAGCAATTGCTTCATCGGTCAAGGTGGCATAGGTTGCAAACAAGAACTTTAAAGGAGCCTTGCAGAAGCCAATGAAAGGCAACATGCTAGGTTCGTCTTCCTTGGTCTGGTAAGAAGAGAATGCAGGGTAGGTGTTCTCCTCACCAGTCCATGCCGTTGCATCTATTATATAAGGTATACCCGGAACACGATGAGCAGGCAGATTGCTGCCACAATAGAGATAGTCTGGTGTAAACTGATCATTCAAAAGGTATTCACCCTGAAAATGGCTACTGATGACAACGGGCACTTGTTCCCCACCGATATTCTTTACCGCAGTAGTCTTTCGTCGTGAAGGACGCAGATAATCAAAAGAATCAGCTGCATACCCAGGAATATAGGTATGTCCTTGGCGTTCCAGAATATAATCGCGTAGCGCTTTAGCTACCGGAATCTCTGCTTCAGGGGCCTCGCTCAGTGATACACGGATGGTATCACCCAGACCATCACAGAGTAGTGCACCTATACCCACAGCACTCTTGATTCGTCCATCTTCTCCGTCTCCAGCCTCGGTTACACCCAGGTGTAGAGGGAAATCCATACCTTCCTGCTCCATAACCTGGGCCAGAAGTCTTACGGTACGAACCATAACCACGGTATTGCTGGCCTTGATGCTGATGACCACATCCTTGAAGTCCTCCTTGACACAGATGCGCAAGAACTCCATGCAACTCTCTACCATACCCTCTGGGGTATCGCCATAACGGCTCATGATACGGTCGGAGAGTGAACCATGGTTCACGCCAATGCGAATGGCTGTATGATTCTCCTTGCAGATGTTCAAGAATGGGATGAAACGGTTTGCAATCTTTTCCAGCTCCTGTGCATATTCCTCGTCGGTATATTCCAGATGCTTGAATGTGCGAGCTGCATCCACATAGTTGCCTGGATTGATGCGTACTTTCTCTGCAAAACGAGCAGCCACATCAGCGACTCTTGGGTTGAAGTGTACGTCTGCTACCAAAGGAGTCTGGATATTTTCAGCACGGAGCGCTGCATTGATATGCTGTAGGTTCTCTGCCTCTGCCACTCCTTGCGTGGTTAGGCGGACATACTCTCCACCAGCCTCAATGATACGCTTTGCCTGTGCTACACAGCCCTCGGTATCCTTGGTGGCAGTATTTGTCATGGATTGGATGCGTATAGGATTTGTCCCACCTAGTGGAGTACATCCAACGCTTACCTCATGTGTAGTACGGCGTGAATAATTAAAAAGATCCATTAATTACACTTGAATTTGAATTCCACCTTCTGCAATTCCTCGTTGGCCTTTACAATCTTCTCCTTCAAACCACTCTTGAAGGCTGCCAAACGGTCGGCTACCTCTTTGTCGCTGAGTGCAATCATCTGGGTAGCCAGGATAGCTGCATTCTGTGCTGCATTGATACCCACGGTAGCTACAGGAATGCCAGGAGGCATCTGAATGATAGAATAAAGTGCATCGACACCATCCAAGACAGAGCCCTTGACAGGAACACCGATTACAGGAAGAGTGGTATTTGCTGCAATGACACCAGGTAAGGCAGCAGCCATGCCTGCAGCAGCGATAATTACCTGAAGGCCACGCTCCTTGGCAGTCTTAGCAAATGATTCAACTTCGGATGGAGTACGATGAGCTGAAAGTGCATTCATCTCAAAAGGAATCTCCATCTCATCAAAAAACTTAGCAGCTTTCTCCATGACAGGAAGATCAGAAGTGCTGCCCATAATGATACTTACTAGTGGTTTCATATAGTATAATATAAAATGCCTATAAATGAACAGAATATACCTAGGAAAAAGCCGCCTAAGACTTGCCCTAGTGTATGGATACGCAAAGTGATACGGCTGGTTCCCAAAATGCCCGACAGAATGAAGCCTAAGCAAAGCCACCAAACTGGATTAAAGGCAAATAGTTCTCCAAAACACATCAGTAGACCTACTGCACCACCAATGGATACCATATGTGCACTAATTTTCCACCAAATGTTGATGAAGGCACACAATACCAGGGCTAGCAAGGAAGCTACAACTATACCACTCATATAGCGAGGCACGTTGAAGCGCTCCAGCAAAGTCAGGCAGAAAGCATAGGAAATGATGGTCAGGATATAAGGGACCACACGTTTTTCCTTTGCTCCGAACTCTCTCAATGTCCATCCATTCATCTTTCTATACAAGTAGATGGTCATGCGAGGCATGAGATAAGTGAAACAGAATACGGCCAATACCACCAAGATCTTATAGGACCAAGGTAATAAGCGCAGGTAGCTGAGCAGGAAAAGTAAGGCAAAACCCAAGGTTGGCACTGCAAAAGGGGTGCAGAACCATGAAATGCTTTTGGCCAGTGCCATTAATGTCTTTTCGTTCATGTGTGTTATTTTCTAAAACGGGCAATAGGGATATCCAGTTGGTCACGGTATTTGGCCACAGTCCTTCGTGCCACGTTATATCCTTTTTCTTTCAATATAGCTGCCAGTTGCTCGTCGGTGTATGGCTGGCTCTTGTCTTCGTGGTCAATAACCTCCTTTAAATAGGAGCGAATGATGCGTGTAGCCACATCTTCTCCTGAACTAGTCTGGTAGCTATCCCCAAAGAAATGTTTCAAAGGGAAAATACCATAAGGTGTATCTACGTATTTATTGTTGCATACACGGGATACTGTAGAGAGGTCCACCTTTGCTCGTTCGGCTACGTCTCGCATGGTTAATGGTTTCAGCTGAAGGTCGTCGCCATCCAGAAAGAACTGCTTCTGGAAATAGATAATGCTCTGCATGGTACGCAGCATGGTGCTTTGTCTGCTTTTGATAGCCGTGATAAAGCCCTGGGCATTGTCTATCTTATTCTTAATGTAGGTCAGACTTTCTCTGGTGCTTTTGCTCATTTTCTCTTTATTCCGCGTGAACTCATTGAGTGTGTCGGAAAACGATTGACTGATGTGCAGCTGTGGGATATTGTCATTGTTCAGGAACAAGTGGATGCTTCCATCGTCATCTACCGTAACCAAGAAGTCGGGAATGATGGTCTCAAAATTCTTTCGTCCGGATTCTCCTAAGCTGATGCCTGGTTTTGGATTGAGTTTAGCCAGTTCTGCTCGCACCTCACTCAAATCCTTTTCTTCCACACCTAAGCGAGTGGCAATCTTGTCCCAGCTCTTGTGGGTGAATTCCTGATAGCATTCTGCAATAATCAAATGCTTAATGGGTTGCAGAGGATCGTTTTCCTTTCGGTCAATCTGTAACAGGAGGCATTCTTGCAAGCTTCGGGCTCCTACACCGGCGGGATCAAACTGTTGGAGCAAGCCGATGCATTCCTCTACATCTTTTTCATCGGTATCTATGTTCCAGTTGATGGTCAGTTCATCGGCAATCTTCCAGGTCTCTTTACGCAAGAGACCATCGTCATCCAATGAACCGATGAGGTACTCAATGATATTCCGCTGTTGCTCTGAAACTTCGAATTCACCAATCTGTTTCATGAGCAGGTCAAAGAAAGACTCATCACTGCTAATGGGGAGCTGTTCAAAAGAAGGCTCTTCTTTTCCTGTTTTCTGTCGGGGGATTGATGGCTCATAATCGTCCTCAGGATCACGCAGTACCGTTTCCTCTGGAAGATTGAAGTTTTCT
>JAUNHZ010000142.1:734-6549 GCA_030523705.1 Bacteroidales bacterium | reverse complement strand
TAGGAGATAAAAAAAGAATGGAACTACCATAAATATTAACATTCATTTTTAGTAATTCCATTCCTTTTTTTAGTAATTAACACATAAGGACAAAAACATCGTTTAATACCTTGTGGTTTAGATACATTATTCATTAAAGACCCAAGAAATAGGTCTTGAGGGTTTCTACGTATGCAGCCATAGCACGTCTACCTGTATCCGTCATCTTGCAAACGGTGCGGGGTTTCACACTGGTGGTATCCTTTTCCGTGGTAATGTAGCCAGCCTTTGAGAGCTTGTCAATCTGCACGCTCAGATTTCCGGCTGTTGAATTAGTTTTATCTTTCAAGTAGACAAAATCGGCGCCTTCCACGGTGAGCAGGATGGACATGATGGACAACCGCAGCTGACTGTGGAGTAATGGGTCTAACTCTTTCATTTCCCCTCCTTCTCCTTCCGAGCCTTGTAGTTCAACAAATGGCCTGGAACAATTAGCACGGCTACCATGGCTATGGGGAACAAGACACTGTACACCTGAGCGAACACGGAAGAGGTTATCAGATCTTCCAGACAATAGCACCCCATGAAGATACCAGCAAAGCCGCACAGGTTGATGGTCTTCTCCTTCAGGAGAAATCCGGTAAACAGGCTGACAGCAGATGGGATAAGGATGCACAGCATGATCATGCCTTTCCACACATCGGGATGTACACCGTGCAGAATGCATTTGGCACTGAACAGAGCCAAGATACCTATGGCTACGACCCAAATAGCATGGACTGCACGCGCCGCAAAGGTGACTGCGGTGCCTTCGTTCTCCACAAACTTGTTTAATATAAGGTATTTCCCTAAGATGGCAATAAAAGGTATCAATGCGTAGATGTGGTACCACAGTTCATTCTGGGTCTGCCCCACAGCTGCCGAAGCCGCCAGCGAGGCTACCACGCTGGAATATCCCCATAGCAAGAAATAATTTCCCATACCTGCCGTAATATCGTTGGTAGACTGCTCCACCATGCTCTGAATGAGTCTAAGACTCTCCTTCTCGTCCATTTTCTGTTCTTCCATTTTGACTTACATTTTTAGTTTATTTTATAAACCATAAGTACACATTTGCGCATTGTGATAGGTTTCATGCTGCAAATATAGTTAAGTTTATTTTATAAACCAAATTGTTTCCAATGTTTTTTTTGCAAATAGTAAAAGAGAAATAAAAAAAGGTGCAACTGGAAACGGTTGCACCTTTTTTTATTTATAGAGGGATGTATTACATCAGCTTCTCAATCTCAGCAGCCTTGTCCTCCATACCCAGACGGTAGTAAACAGTGTAAAGACCGTTCAACCACATAGACTTGTCATCTGGAGCCAACTGGCGAGCCTTCTCATAGAATGGAAGAGCCTTCTGATACAGAGCCTTCAACTTAGCCTCGTCTACGTTTGCATCATCACCAAGAGCGATAGCCCACTGGCAGAGGTTCAAACCTGCATAAGACTGAGACTGAGCGAACTCAGGATTCAAAGAAGTAGCCTTGTTGTAAGCCTCTTCAGCCTTCTCGAACTCCTTCTGAGTCTGGAACAGATAACCCTTTACGAAATAGAAGTAATCGTTGCTTGGGTTAGCGTTGATCTGGCTGTCAATGTAAGAAACTGCCTCAGCATACTGATTATTCTGAGTATAATAGTCAACCATGTTACCTACGAAGTAGTTGTCGTTAGGGAACTTAGCCAAACCTTCCTTCAGAGCTGCCAAGAACTCATCATTTCTCTCCAAAGCCTTCAAAGAAGCACACTTCATCTCCATTGCAGCAGCACCATTCTCCTTATCCAAAGCTGCCTGATCTGCGTACTTCAACAGTTCAGTATGGTTCTCCATACGAGCTGCAGCGATACATGCATAGTAAGCAATCATAGGAATCATGGTATCAGTCTGCTCATAGTTGAAACGAGCCATCATTGGGTGCTTAGCAGCACCTACATACTTACCAAAGTACTCCAATGCCTTAGCATTGTTGTCAGAGTTGATAGCCTCAATACCACCATTGATCAACTGGCTGCGGTGATCGTTGATAACCTGGCTGTTGCCCTTACGGAACTTGTTGTTCACCTTACCCTTAGCATCTGGCTGCTCAGCAACCTGATCCAATGCATAAGCCTTGTCAATGAAATTAGCAATTGCCTCAGTGTAAGCTTTTGCCTTACCTTCATTAGCCTGATCCAAAATCCAAGCCTGCTGAGCCTTTTCTACCTGGCCCTTAACAGCCTGAACTTCTGCGTTCATAGCCTTAGCGTCCTGAGCAAATGCGGCTGCTGTTGTGCCCAACAGCATAGCTGCCATTACTAAAACTTTCTTCATAATTGTGTTTTTGATTAAAAATAAATTAGTACTAATTGTTAATTCTCGGTTTGGGTCTCAGGTGCTGGAGTTTCTCCTTCCTGAGTATTTTCAATATTGGTTTCTTCTTCCTCATCGTTTGAAGCTACAACCTTGCAGACACTACTAATCTGGTCATTGCGCTTGGTCAGGTTGATGAGCTTGACACCTTGGGTTGCACGTCCCATGACACGAACTTCACTCACCTTCAAGCGCAGAGTGATGCTGCTCTTGTTGATAATCATCAAATCGTTCTCATCGGTAACAGACTTAATGGCAATCAGATTACCAGTCTTCTCGGTCACTTCGATGGTCTTGACACCCTTACCACCACGGTTGGTAATACGGTAATCTTCAACCTCACTACGCTTTCCGTAACCTTGCTCGCTGACAACCATGACTGTCTCTGTCTTAGGATCCTCCACACAAACCATGCCAACAACTTCATCCTCTGGTCCGTCAAGTGTCATACCCTTTACACCGGTAGCTGTTCTACCCATTGGGCGAACCGTACTTTCATTGAAACGGATTGCACGGCCAAACTTATTAGCAATCAAGATTTCATCATCACCGCCAGTGAGACATACGTCAACTACACGGTCATCATCCTTGATGTTAATAGCAATGACACCATTTGCACGTGGACGGCTATAGTCTGCCAAAGTTGTCTTCTTAATAATACCCTGCTTGGTACAGAACATGAGGAAATGACTGTTTACAAACTCGGCATTATTCAAGTCCTTCACGCAGATAAATGCATTTACAGCATCTCCTGGCTCGATATTCAACAAGTTCTGGATAGCACGGCCCTTAGAACCCTTGTTACCCTCTGGAATATCATAAACCTTCAGCCAGTAGCAACGGCCACGCTGAGTAAAGAACATCATTGTATTATGTGTAGTAGCCTGATGGATATACTCAATAAAGTCTGCATCACGAGTCTTACCACCGCTGCTTCCCATTCCACCACGAGCCTGAGTACGGAACTCTGTCAATGGAGTACGCTTGATGTAACCCAAGTGAGAGATTGTAATTACCTCTTCCTCGTCAGCATAGAAGTCCTCTGGGTTAAACTCACCAGCCTGAGGAATAATCTCTGTACGACGGGCATCACCATATTTCTGCTTAACCTCAAGTAATTCGTCCTTGATAACCTTCCAACAAAGAACCTCATCAGACAGAATCTGCTGCAAATACTCAATACGCTTCAGAATTTCATCGTACTCGTTACGCAACTGCTCCATCATGAGACCAGTAAGCTGACGAAGGCGCATCTCAACAACATATTTTGCCTGTACCTCATCCCATCCAAAACGCTCCATCAAACGAGTGGTAGCCTCTTGTGGAGTCTTGGAAGAACGGATAATGTGTACAACCTCATCAATGTTATCACAAGCAACAATCAGTGCCTCCAACAAGTGAGCACGCTCTTGTGCCTTGCGCAAATCAAACTGTGTACGACGGATAGTCACCTCATGACGATGCTCCACGAAATACTGAATACACTCCTTGAGTGACAACAGTTTTGGGCGTCCAGGCTGTGCAGCTCCACGAGCACCAACCAGTGCAATGGTGTTCACACTGAAAGAGCTCTGCAACTCTGTCATCTTGTAAAGCTTGTTCAGAACCACCTGTGCGTTAGCATCACGCTTTACATCAATAACAATGCGCATACCCTCGCGGTCTGACTCATCGTTTGCATTAGAGATACCATCAATCTTCTTCTCATTCACCAAATCAGCGATATGCTTAATGCACTCTGCCTTATTTACGCCATAAGGAATCTCTGTGATGACAATCTTATCATGTGTAGCTGTGCTCTCAATCTCAGCCTTAGCACGCATCATAATACGGCCGCGACCAGTCTCATAAGCTTCCTTTACACCAGAAATACCATATATATAAGCACCGGTTGGGAAGTCAGGAGCTGGGATATAATGCATAAGTCCCTCTGTGTCAATATCAGGATTATCGATATAAGCAACACAGCCATCAATAACCTCACTCAAATTGTGTGTTGGGATATTGGTTGCCATACCTACGGCAATACCTGTAGCACCATTCACCAACAAGTTAGGAATACGAGTTGGCAATACAGAAGGCTCATCAAGGGTATTATCGAAGTTACGATCCATATCCACAGTCTCCTTGTAAAGGTCTTCACCCATCATATCCTCACCCAATTTGAACAAGCGAGCCTCTGTGTAACGCATTGCTGCAGCACTATCACCATCGATAGAACCAAAGTTACCTTGTCCCTGTACCAATGGATAACGCATTGCCCAAGGCTGAGCCATACGGACCAGCGCACCGTATACAGAGCTATCACCATGTGGGTGATACTTACCAAGTACATCACCAACAATACGAGCAGATTTTCTGTATGGTTTATCTTGTGTATAGCCCAGTTCCATCATGCCGTATAAAATACGGCGGTGTACTGGTTTGAATCCATCGCGAACATCAGGCAAGGCACGTGCCACAATGACAGACATAGAATAATCTATGTACGCAGAACGCATTTCCTGCTCTATGTCGACCTTTATAATTCTTTCTTCTTCAATCATTTATATAAAATCTAATTACTTCTTATCTGTTCCTTTACAAAAAACTTTGTAAAATTACGGCTTTTTTCTCAAATGCAAAAACTTTTTTTGTAAAAAAGTGTTTCTGCAACTTTGGCACGGAATTTGTAACAATGGGTAAGAAAACAAATAAACGCTATAGTATGATGCATTTTTCAGACAATTTAAACCACATACTCAGGCTTAGCAAGGATGAGGCTATTCGCATGGATTCGAAATTTGTAGCTCCAGAGCACCTCTTGCTTGCGATATTATGTAAGAAAGACTGCCAGGCCTCTAAGGCTTTGGTAGGAGCAGGTCTTGACCTGCATGATCTCAAGACTAACTTAGAAAAGAAAATCAAGAACGCATACTCCCCTTTCGGGAACTCTGCCGATTTGGAAATCACTACAGAAATCACTAAATTATTGAAGGAAAGTTTCAAATTTGCAGCAGCCAGAAAAAGCGAAAGAATTGACACATTGGACTTATTACGTGCCATGCTTAACGACGAAGAGCAATATGTATGTCAAATTCTCAAGAATTGTGGACTGGAATTAGACGCCATAGACCAATTTCAGGAAATCAATGAAGAAGACGACAAAGTAGAAACGAATGCCATGCCAATAAATGGTTTTGAAACAGGTGAAGACGACGAGGAAGATGAGGCTTATCCTAGAATGGAAAAGAGTGAGTTTCGCGCAATAAATATCACTGCCAAAAAGAGTGATAATAATGATAAAAAATCCGGACAAAAAGACACGCCAATCGTAGACAAATTCAGTGCAGACATAACAAAAGCGGCACTGGACAACCTATTAGATCCTGTAGTTGGTAGAGAAAAGGAGATTGAGCGATTGGCACAGATTCTTTCTCGCCGAAAGAAGAATAACCCCATCTT
>JAUNHZ010000142.1:0-724 GCA_030523705.1 Bacteroidales bacterium | reverse complement strand
GGTGAGCCTGGCGTTGGTAAATCTGCCATCGTAGAAGGACTGGCCAGCCGTATCATAGAGGGCACGGTACCTCACACCCTTTTAGGTAAGCGTGTGGTACGATTAGACATGGCCTCAATCGTCGCTGGCACCAAGTTTCGCGGTCAATTCGAAGAACGTATGCAAAGCTTGATCAACGAGTTGAAAGACAACCGTGATGTCATTCTTTTCTTGGATGAGATTCATACCATTATCGGTGCAGGTGCAAGCTCCGGAACCATGGATGCAGCGAATTTACTAAAACCCGCATTAGCTCGTGGAGAAGTACAGTGCATAGGTGCAACAACCTTAGATGAATATCGCAACAGCATAGAGAAAGATGGTGCGCTAGAACGTCGTTTCCAGAAAATCATCATTGAGCCTTCGACTAAGGAAGAAACTTTACAAATCCTAAAAAACATCAAGGAAAGATACGAGGAACATCACCACGTAAATTATACGCAAGAATCACTGGAGCAAGCCGTAAGGTTAGCGGAGCGATATATCACAGACAGAAACTTCCCAGACAAGGCTATTGACGTGATTGATGAGGCTGGATCACGTGCTCACATGTTAAACAAGGACGTACCTAACGAGCTGAAAGACTTAAAAAAGCAAAAGGCCGATATCGTAGCCCAGAAAAACGACGCCGTAAAAAACAGCAACTACCAATTAGCTTCAAACCTACGAGACAAAGAAAAACTGC
>JAUNHZ010000141.1 GCA_030523705.1 Bacteroidales bacterium | reverse complement strand
GGTACTTTCTTGGTCTCCATTGGTATTGACCTGTCCATTATCCAATCTAGGCTGCTCTTTATACTCCTCTGGTGGATTGATGACAAGATATCGATTCTTAAGTTCCCATTGTTCACCAAGCAACATGTTGCGGAAGAAGCGTTCCAGATAAACATAATCGTAATCAATGCCAAGAGTCAGATTCTTATAGTTAGCTCTTACTAAAGCATTTCGGAAATACCATGAATGCTCTGCAAACAACCAAATTTCCAGATAAAGTAATAGTGAACATGATAGATAAACTAAAGGGGTTGAGAATGCATTTTCCGAACAAAAAAAGTGGTTTTCCGACCGATTTATCGACCACTTTCTATTTTTTATCTTTCTCAAAATAGTAACTTTGTATGTTAAAGTAAAACCGAAAACATACTTAAAAAATTACTGAATTATGTTAGGAAAACCGAAATATAAATGCGGCGATGTTGTATCCTTCGTTGCATGGACTCCCTTGGTGGATTTACCATTTGGTGGGCATTTAGATGAATCCAATACAGAAAAAGAAGTCATGTTAGCCTAATATTTTTTGTCATCCTGAACAAAGTGAAGGATGACAAAGAGAGAGGGAGAATGAACACCCCCTGTCATCCTGAGTGAAACGAAGGATCTCGTCCAATATTACGTTACTGGGTTGGACGAGATTCTTCGCTTCGCTCAGAATGACAAAAGGTAAGGGGGACAAGGAATGACAAAAGCAAGAAAATCACGCTTCTGCAGCTTTTAGGTAATCCTGGTCACTTACATTATAGCCCTGAGATGGGCGGATTACATTATGCAGCTGGTCCACAAACTTGACCACGTTCTGCAGCTGAATGCCGAAGGCACCGGTCCAGTTGTAGCCTCTCAGTGGGTCCTCGGCAATGGACTGGCGCTCAATATCACCGTTGGTGGATACATAATCCAGAATGCCTTTCAGGTAGAGTTCCTGCTGACTGGTCATGGCTGAGTCTTTCTGCAAAAGTTTGTATTTCTCCATGGCACGGTCGCGGTCTATATCTATGATACTGCGTATGAACGCAGCTATGGTACCATATTTCTTGCCACTCACCAGCTCATCGTATTCCTCTTTTGAGCCCAGTTCCGTCCAGAAAATATGCTCCAGCTCCACCAAGTCGGCACGGGTAAGCTGCTCCAAGCTATAGATTTTCCGGATAGACGCATAATCCCGGTTCTCCTGCAGATAATCCAGCACACGCTGACGGTAGGTGCTCTGTATGAGCACCTTAGCCTCGCCTTCCTCTATCAGGTCCTCTATGTCTATCACGAAAGTCTGATGGTCGCTGCCCTCCATGATGTAGTGAATCAAGTCGCGCAGTTCCACACGCACGTTCTCCAGGCTCTCCACACTGATGTTCTGCCAGAACGCACTGGTCTGCACGTACTGAATGGTAGGCATGTGTTCCAATACCTCCGGAATGGTAGCCTTCTTCTCCAGGGCAGCAGCCACATCGATGACCTTCTTCTGGCACTTTCCCGGGCTCACTAGGCTGTCCACCATGGAAAGCTGCAGCTGCAGCATGAGCGCATCGAAGAGCTTGGCAGCACCATCTTCCATCGGACGAGGGAGGATAGGTCCCAGCTCGTTCTTGATGGCCGTAGCCTGGATAGGCGTCACCGTCTGCCAGTTCTCCTCCTGCTTGTAGCGGAACACCGTTTCCCAGTGCATGCGCACCTCTATACGGTTCTCATTCAGGCTCTGCACCTGCTCCAGCAGGGTTTTCTTGATGGAACCATGCAGCTCCTTGCAGAATGGGTCCATCTGATATTTTGCTTCTTGCAGCCCCACCAGGAAATCCGTGCGCAAGTGAAAGAGGCGCTCCGTAAGGCTCATGCCCTCCACACCGCTCTTTTCCTTCTGTGGCTGACTAAAGAATTCAAAATTATTGCAATAATCAAAAATCAGGAACTTCTCCTTGTGCTTCCCAGCGCCAAAGATGTTTGGACACAGACGGGTTCCGCGACCAATCATCTGCTGGAACTTAATCTTGCTGCGCACCGGCTTGAAGAACACCAGGTTCAGCACCTCGGGCACATCTACACCCGTATCCAGCATGTCCACGCTCACCACAATCTGTGGCAGGCTCTCCGGAGTCTTGAAGTCGCTGATACGGTCCTTCACATAGTTCACGGAGTAATCCACCAGCAGGCAGAAATCCGGTCCGTATTCCGGATAGCGCTTGTGGAACAGCTTGACTATCAGCTCCGCATGCTCATGGTCGTACCCAAAGATAATGGACTTTCCTATCAAGTCCCCGTTCTGCACCTTCAGACCGTTCTTCATCAGGTCATCCAGCACCTTGATCACGGTATCCTCGTTGTACAAGTACTTGAAAATCTCCCTTCCGGAAATGTCACGACTGAAATCACTCTTTGGGTTCAGGCCTAATTTGGCCTTCTCATACGCAAACGGTTTCTCCAGCTGCTTCCTCTCGTCATCGGTCAGGTCATCGTACTTAATACCCGCCTCCATGATTTTAGAATGACGCACCAGCGTCTCGTAAGGCACCAGGTACTTATCCGCTATAGCCTGCTCATACTCGTAGGCATAGTTAGGCTTGTCGTCATCCAGCTGCAGCAGCTTGTACGTACTCTTCTCAATCTGATTCCTTGGGGTAGCCGTAAGGCCGATGAGCAGCGAGTCAAAGTACGCAAACAGCGAGCCATACTTACCAAACACGCTGCGATGCGCCTCGTCTATGATGATCAGGTCAAAGCGCCCGATGCTGAATTTCTTGTCCTCGGCATCAATGTAGCGCACCATGGTCTGATACGTGCTGAACATGATGCGTGCCCGCATGTCCGGGTCCTTGTCCTCGCTCAAGATGCACGAGGTCTCACTGGGCAGCAACTTCACGAAGTTGTCCGCAGCCTGGCTCACCAGTGTGGTGCGGTCTGCCAGGAAAAGCACGTTCTTTACCCAGTTGTTCCGCTTGAGAATCTCCACCAGGGAGATGGCGGTACGCGTCTTTCCCGTACCCGTAGCCATGACCAGCAAGCCACGGCGATATTTCTTGTTGAACCACTCGCAAATGCTCTTCACGGCGGTTATCTGGTAGTATCTTCCGGCTATGTCCGGATTAGGATTCATGTCCACGATGTCCTTCCTGCCCCTTTTCTGGAGCATGAACACCAGGTCCTCTAACGTGTGGAAACTGAACAGGTTACGAGGCGGATAGCCCAATCCGTCTATGATCATGGTCTCAAAGCCATTGCTCACATAAATCACCGGACGCACGCCGTATTCCTTTTCCAGGCAGTCGGCATAGAGCTTGGCCTGCTGCTCGCCTACGGAGAGCGACTTGGTAGCCCGCTTGGCCTCTATCAGTGCCACTGGCTTACCGTTGTTTCCAAACAGCACATAATCCACATACCCCACACCAGAGGCCGATGGCATGCCTTTCACCTCTATCTCTATGCACGCCTTTCCGGCAGCCTTCAGGCCCTTTGTCTCCAGCACTTCCCACCCGGCTTCCCGGAGCATCATGTCAATGAACAGCTTGCGTGTCTCTGCCTCGGAGAGTTCCTTTTCGGTCAGCACCGGAATCTCTGCAGCCCCCTGTGCAGGCTTGGCAGCCCCCAGGAAGTCCTGCGACGGAGCGGCAGGCACAGGTGCCGGAATGAGCACCGGACCCTTCACACCATCGGGGATAAGCGACTTATCAAATACCGGAATATCATCTATGAATCCCCAGCGCTTGAACATGGCGCCAGCTATATTATGCAAGTTCAGCAGTACAAAGAACGAATCCTTAGTGGAAACCGAAGAGCCATGTGCCGCCAGGTTTCCTATACGGCGGATAAAGTCAAAATTACGAAGCAAGTTAGGATCATGGATAAAGCTGATGAACTCCGGACTGTTCAGGTGCGTGACCAGCTTATCATTCTCATTCCAAGGCAGACGCTCCAGCTTATAGATAGCCTGGACCAACCATTCCAGTGCCAGACGACCATAGAACGCCGAAGTCACCGGCTTCTGTCGCTGGTTCATCTCCACCTCATCGCAAAACTCATGAAACTTTTTTGCGGGAGCAATGCTGGAAAGGAAATCGAAGTTTTTCATGGAAGAGGTTCGTGATACAATTTCATGAAGACTTCACGGGCAGGCACCACTTTAGGCTTACCCTGTTCATCGGACTGAACAACATTTTCATTCAACATGGCCTTACGGCGTAGAGTACGATACTCTGCGAGTTCCAATGCTTTATACAATTTTTGTTTTTCTTCTTCAGACATGTTCTTTGATTGTATTGAAAATGGTTAATTCATAAATGTTCATTTTGGCACCTTCACCATCGGCAATAATTTTGCGAGGATTACAGTTGTTATCCACCAATGTCCAAAAATCCACTAATGGAATGTATATTCTAAACAAATTTTCTAATCCGGCCTTGTACCTTCTTCTAATGACATCGTCAGGGATATTATGCCCACCTTCACTTACACGTTGTGCTACACGTTCTATAGCATGCTGCGCAGAAGGCAAATAGAAGAACAATAGACGGACACTAAATCCATTCTTATGGGCTGTTTCTATCAGCTTTGTATATGAACGAGTAGAAAGTGTTGTTTCAATGGCAAATGAATCCTGCCCGTTTAACAGTTCATTAATTCGCTGCAGCATAATACGCCCTGCTTCAATAGCCATGCCCTCTGGATTAAACGGCGACAAGCCTTTGGCTATTTCATCTGCATTTACAAATTCCCTACATTCCAATATTTCTGGAAGTATGGTTACTGATGCTGTTGTCTTACCAGCGCCATTTGGACCAGAGATTATATATAGGTTCTTTGTCTTCATCTTTTTTTTGCAAATGTAGTGGATTTCAAATAAAAAAACAAATTTTTACCCAAAGTAATAGTCCATGGGGTAAATACTTTAAAAAATTTTTCTGCATTTAAAAAAATCCGTAACTTTGTCTTCGGTAAACTCACGTTAAATCAGAAGTCACTATGAAAAAGCTATATTTCCTTTTAGGCGTTTTAATAATGACACTCCTAAGTTTCACTTCTTGCAGCAAGGATGAGACAGAGGAGGCGTTTGAGTATATTTTTGTGCTGAAATCTAACGTTCATGCCAGTGATCCTGCAAATGAGCAATTCCTTCAGACAAAGTTGGCCAATGCTTACAAGAATGCAGGTTTCGGCTATGAGCTCCGACTAATCTTAAGCGGTCAGACCGAAGCAGAAATCCAAAAGCAGTTTATTGATATAATCAAACAGATGGAGGATGAATTAGGAGAATCTGAATATCCTATACTTGGCACCATAGAGATAAAAGGGGCAGAGAAACATGAATCCGTCTCAACACCAGATTTGTGGAGATTATGGTATTATAAAGGTATTGACGGCCCTAATTTCAAGGGAGGAAGAATATTCTGAACCCGCGTTATCTCTAGCTGGCTCTCTCATAAATCAAAAGCATTTGCCTGTAGTCAGTTCATTGTCTAGGCAATCCAAAACATAACCTGGCGACTGATAGTACAAGCCACTTTCAGAATCTTGCAAACGTGCGTAGGTGTCGGAATTATAGAACAGAACCATCGCATCTTGCATTGACATTTTGCGATCTTCTATTAGAATAGCTAGCAAATCTGCCGTCATGTCCTCTTGCATGGACTCTATCTGTGCTGGGGTTAGTCTCATAGCTTTCCTCCATTATTTCTGCACACTTGGGCTAAAGAATCTATAGTATCCTCAAAAGAGAAAGTATGTAATACGTTATAGAACTCTTCCAGATGTTCAATACCCTTGAAGCGCACCAAGTAATTCAGTGCTTGACGCTGGCTGATACCAAAACGAATAGCAAACTCTGCGATAAGTGCTACGCTATACTGTAATATGTTGTATTGTTCTCTTGACATAGGGAGAATGAGGGTATAAAGTCAGGGAAAGGTGATATGGCTTTCAAAAAATGATATGTATCTCTGCAGAATCATGGCAACATTCATTCCAGAATACATCGTTCTGGAACTCTCATCTATAAAGGGTTTTGGAGCGAAGAGAGTGGAAAAATATGGGGAAGCATTTTTGAAGGAAGTCCCAAAGGGGACCACCCGATTCGTTAACCAAATTTGAGGAGAAATCCTTGCATATCTCAAGAAATTTAGCGAATATTGCAGTCAAGTTGCGCATACGATGATTTGATCTTAATGGTTTGGTCACTACTAAGATACTAAAAATCAATAATATGTGAAACTTTTAAAAACTAATTATTTATAAATTTAATTCCGCCAACGGGTTGAATAAATCTGAAAAATATCAGCTTAGACATGAAAATGAAATTTGGCATCATTGGTCTGCTTCTGTTGACTGCCACTTCGGTATGTGCGCAAGATGTGCACGGATGGCGAGGACCTAATCGTGACGGTATTTATCCCGAAACAGGATTGCTGAAAGAATGGCCGGCTCAGGGACCTGCATTAAAATGGGAAACTTCGGTTATTGGTAAGGGTTACTCTAGTCCTGTTATTGTAGACAACCGGTTGTATATTACCGGAATGGACGAGGAACAGACTCATGAGGTGTTCTATTGCTTTGATCTTCAGGGTCAGTTGCA
>JAUNHZ010000140.1 GCA_030523705.1 Bacteroidales bacterium | reverse complement strand
ACTCTTCGGCTTCAAAGAGTCCTTTTGAAGTTTACTTGCGGATTTGAGGCTCACTAAAAAAATGAACTTTTTCTTGGAATAATTTGGATAATACAAGATTTTTTATCAAATTTGCAACAGTTTTCATAAGCATAAAAGTATAGTTGAGTTTTTAGTTTTCTCACTAAGAGTCCACACGTTGTGAAACGAGTGGACTTTATTTTTGTATATATGGAGTTTTTTTTGTTACTTTGCATGGAACTTTAAAAGAAAACCATGAAAAAAATCTTCTACCTTTTCCCCGTGCTGACTTTAGGTCTCCTGTTTGCTTGCCAGAGCAAGCCTAAGACCGATGAGCAACTGGAGGAAGAACTTTCCATTGAGGACATTGTCAATGAAAATATGAGTGGCGACATCCATGCGCAGAACCTGACCATGATAGACAGCGTGACAGTAGGCGATAAGCTCTTCCGTTATGAGATTCATCGCATATCATCGGATTCACTGCCTACCGTGCGAGGTGACTATTCCCGTAACGCCATCTTCTATGATAACGTAGCCACCCTGAAAGTCACCCAGGGCTCCCGTGTGGTGTACAGCAAGACCTTTACCAAGAAAAGTTTTGCCAACCTGGTAGATGCTGAGATGATGAAGAATTCCATTCTGGAAGGGTTTGTGTTTGACCACGCCATAGAGGGTGGCTTGAAGTTTGCCGCTGCCGTGGGTTATCCACAGGATGATGATATGTTTGTACCTATTTCTATTAAGGTCATGGCCGATGGCTCTGTCAAGATAGAAAGAGATGCACTGAACGACAGTGCCAGCGATGCGGATATAGAACTGAATAATTCAGCACTTTCCGATAAAGATCTAAATAACGAAGATGAGGGCGTTTAACCCTCATCTTTTTTTTTATTGTTGCATACATGTTCTCAAGTCTTCCCATCGCTCACTGAGCTCCTGCATGGAGTGAAGGAGCAGATGAGCACCCGCATCCAGAAGGATTTGGTCGTCCAGTGGCCCTGTGTTCACGGCTACCGTAAAGAATCCCGCTTTAGAAGCAGCTTCCACGCCTAAGGGTGCATTCTCTACCACAATGCCCTGATACAGTTCCAAGTCACCCTTCTGCTTACCTATTAAATAAGGTTCAGGGTTAGGCTTGCCATATTTCACATCGAACGCCGTAACCATGAGCTCTGGGTGGAAGGTGTCCGGGAAATGCTTGTTCAATCTATCCAGCAGCGATGCCTGTCCGCTACCTGTCACCAGGATAGGGGTGATGCCATCGGCTCTCAGCTGCTGCAGCAGCTCCCATGCCCCCGGCATGGGCTCGGCGGTAGGCAGGGAGTTGAAGATATCCGATTTCATCTTGTAGATGCGCTCCTTCTCCTCCTCGGTAGCATCACGGTGCCACTGTCGCTGGCTGATGATATTGATGGTGCCCGAACCCGTTCTTCCCTCGTGCATGTAAGCCTCGGCCTTAGGGAAGTCGAAGCCAATCAGCGTCATGGCCCTGTGCCACGCCTCGGCATGGTTCTTCATGGAGTCAAAGAGCACCCCATCCATATCGAAAAGCACGGCCTTGAGGTGCATTGCCTCAAAGCCGTGACTTGTTAGATATTTGTCTCTTTCTGCTTCAAACATAGCTTACTTCAAACGTGCCTGAATAGCCTCAGACTCCTTCTCGTAACCTGGCTTGTTCAGCAGAGCAAACATGTTCTTCTTATATGCCTCTACACCAGGCTGGTTGAATGCGTTGATCTCCAGCAACTGGCAGTGGATGCCGCAAGCCTTCTCAAAGAAGTAGATGATCTGACCCAGGTAGTACTCGTTCAACTGAGGTACGCTCAGGCGCATGTTAGGTACACCACCGTCTACGTGTGCCAGCTGAGTACCCAGCTCTGCCATCTTGTTCACCTCGTCAACACGCTTGCCAGCCAAGAAGTTCAAACCATCCAGGTTCTCCTCATCAGATGGTACGTGAAGCTCGTGCTCTGGCTTCTCAATAGAGATTACGGTCTCAAAGATAGAACGCTCACCCTCCTGAATCCACTGACCCATAGAGTGAAGGTCGGTAGAGAAGTCAACTGCTGCTGGGAAGATACCCTTCAGGTCCTTACCCTCTGACTCACCGTACAGCTGCTTCCACCACTCCATCATGTAGTGCAGCTTTGGCTGGAAGTTCACCAGGATCTCAATCTTCTTACCTGCCTCGTACAGTGCGAAACGGGTAGCAGCATATACTGCAGATGGGTTCTCCATGAAAGGAACGTCAGCACCGGTAGCTGCCTCCATAGCTGCAGCACCAGCAACCAACTGGTCAATATCGAAACCAGCAACTGCGATAGGCAGCAAACCTACTGGAGTCAATACAGAGAAACGACCACCTACGTTATCTGGAATTACGAATGTAGCATAACCTTCCTTGGTAGCGGTAACGCGAGCAGCACCCTTCTTAGCGTCGGTAACAGCTACGATAACCTTCTTAGCCATTTCCTTACCACGCTGATCCTCGCACTGCTTCTTGAGCAGACGGAATGCCAACGCTGTCTCAGTGGTAGTACCACTCTTAGAGATATTGATTACACCGAACTTCTTGGTCTTCAGGTAGTCGGTCAACTCAGCCAGGTAATCCTCGCCAATGTTGTTACCAGCGTACAGCACTACAGGGTTCTTTCCATCGTTTACCAACTGAGCGAAGCTGTTGCTCAATGCCTCGATGACTGCACGTGCACCTAAGTAAGAACCACCGATACCAGCCACAATCACAACCTCACAGTTCTCACGCAGGACAGCAGCGGTAGCCTTGATCTCTGCCAGGAACTCAGGGGTGATAGATGATGGCAAGTGAAGCCAACCCAAGAAATCATTGCCTGGGCAGGTGCCATTTTCCATTGACTCGATAGCTGCCTTAGTTGCAGGAGCAAAAGAGGCAATCTTGTCGGCAGCCAGGAACTGTGCTGCCTTGTTTACGTTTAAAACAATCTTTTCCATTTTATTAATTGAGTTTTGAAATTATCGGAATTGTTTGGTGAGCTGCTCCATGGCCATAGCGGGTGCCTCATTCTCATAGAGAACCTGATATACGGCATCGGCTATAGGTATTTCCACGTTCAGCGTCTTGTTAATCTCATGAATGCACTTGGCACCATAGTAACCCTCGGCTATCATCTGCATCTCTATCTGTGCGCTTTTCATGCTGTAGCCTTTTCCCAGCATGGAACCAAACTCACGGTTTCTACTGAAACGGGAGTAGCCGGTTACCAGCAGGTCGCCCAGATAGGCAGAATGAATGACCTGGCGTTCAACAGGGCTTACCACTTGCAGGAACTTGGTCATCTCCTGGGTGGCGTTTGACATGAGGATAGCTTGGAAGTTGTCTCCATATCGCAAGCCCTTGTAGATTCCCGCTGCTATGGCATAGATGTTCTTGAGCACCGCACCATACTCAATACCCAGCACATCGGTACTAGCCGATGCCATGAGGTAATTGTTGCGCAGGGTGTTGGCAAATACCTCTGCCTTTTGCAGATCTGCACAGCCAATGGTCAGGTAGGTGAGTCGCTCCAAGGCAATCTCCTCGGCATGCGAAGGTCCTCCTATCACTGCCAGATTCTCCTCCGGTACGCCGTACACCTTATTAAGGTAGGCCGTTACGGTCAGGTCCTCATCGGGTACCACACCCTTAATGGCAGACACCACAAACTTGTCCTTCAGGTCAGCATGCAGCTTCTTCAAGTGATCCTTCACGTAAGGCGAAGGAGTCACTATGATGATGGTATCCGAGTTCTCCACCGTGGCATTAATGTCCGAGGAGAAGTTGATACGGTTCACATCGAAATGAACGCCAGTGAGGTATGCCGGATTGTGGTGCATGCGCTTGAAATCGGCTATACGGTCCTCTCTGCGCAGATACCAGTTGATGTTAGGAACCTTATCCAGCAGGATTTTCGCAATAGCAGTTGCCCAGCTTCCGCCACCCAAGACGGCTATCTTACCACAACTGTTCATTCGGCAGCAGTTGGGGCAGGTACGTTAGCAATCCAAGCAGCCAGATCCTGAACCGATGGCTTGGTTACCTCCAGTTTGAACTTCTTGATGATCTCACCAATCTGCTGCTGCACCTTCTGAGGGTTCTGCTCAGCCAATGAGCTTACCAGGTTGTAGCCAGCTTTCTGCAGGATAGGAACAATCTCCTCAGGGAAACCAAGCTCCATGTACTTTTCTGCCTTATCCTTAGGTGCCTTTACCTCTGGCTTCATCTGAGGGAAGAACAATACTTCCTGAATGAATGGCTTACCGGTCATGAGCATAGCCAGACGGTCGATACCAATACCAATACCTGATGTAGGAGGCATACCATACTGCAGGGCGCGCAAGAAGTCGTGGTCAATAACCATAGCCTCGTCGTCACCCTATCTGCCAGCTTCATCTGGTCAATGAAACGCTCCTCCTGGTCAATTGGGTCGTTCAGCTCAGAGTAGGCATTTGCCAGCTCCTTACCGTTCACCATCAGCTCAAAGCGCTCGGTCAAACCTGGCTTGCTGCGGTGCATCTTGGTCAGTGGAGACATCTCTACAGGGTAGTCGGTAATGAAGGTTGGCTGGATGAATGTACCCTCGCAAGTCTCGCCAAAGATCTCATCAATCAGCTTACCCTTACCCATGGTCTCATCTACCTCTACGCCACACTTCTGAGCCACCTCACGCATCTCTTCCTCGCTCATGCCGTTCAGGTCATAACCGGTCTTCTCCTTGATAGCATCCAGGATAGGCAAGCGGCGGAAAGGAGCCTTGAAGCTGATGACCTTACCATCAATCTCTGTCTCTGGCTTACCGTTCACAGCTATACAGATTTCCTCCAGCAACTGCTCGGTGAAGCTCATCATCCAGTTGTAATCCTTGTAGCTTACATACAGCTCCATGCAAGTAAACTCAGGGTTGTGGTTCTTGTCCATACCCTCGTTACGGAAGTTCTTGCCAATCTCATACACACCCTCAAAACCGCCCACGATCAGACGCTTCAGGTACAGCTCGGTAGCAATACGCATGTACATAGGAATGTTCAGTGCGTTAAAGTGTGTGATGAATGGACGAGCGCTGGCACCACCGGCAATAGCCTGCAGGGTAGGAGTCTCTACCTCAGTGTAGCCATGACGGTCGAAGAATGCACGCATGGTGCGGAGAATGGTGCTGCGCTTCAGGAAAGTCTCCTTCACGCCATCGTTCACCACCAGATCCACATAACGCTGACGGTAGCGAAGCTCTGGGTCATCGAACTTATCGTATGCCACACCATCCTTATACTTCACGATAGGCAGTGGCTTCAAACTCTTGCTCAGCAGGGTCAGCTCCTGTGCATGTACAGAAATCTCACCTGTCTGGGTACGGAACACGTAACCCTTCACACCTACGAAATCGCCAATATCCAGCAACTTCTTGAACACCTTGTTGTACAGGTCCTTGTCCTCGCCAGGGCAGATAGCGTCACGGCTTACATATACCTGGATACGGCCCTTAGAATCCTGTAGCTCCATAAAGGCAGCCTTACCCATGATGCGCTGAGTCATCATACGACCAGCGATGCATACGTTGCGGCTGTTCTCTGGGGTAGCCTTTCCTGGCACCTCATTACCCTCCTCATCCTTCTCGGTAGGGAGATCTACGAAGCTTTCAAGAATTTCTGTACTGAATGCGTTTGTAGGATATTCGGCAGCAGGATATGGGTTGATACCCATGGCACGCAGTTCGGCAAGCGAGTTGCGACGAACAATTTCCTGCTCACTTAATTCTAGTATATTCATGTTATTTTTTAATCTTTGATTAAACTCGGATGCAAAGATACGAATTTAATTTCTATATTTTACAATTTGGTAGTCTTATTCATCAGATAATAATCCAGCAGCACCATGGCAGTCATGGCTTCCACTACTGGCACGGCTCTTGGTAACACGCAAGGGTCATGACGGCCACGGGCTTTCACCATGGTATCCTCACCGTCCTTGTTCACCGTAGGTTGCTCTTGCAGCAAGGTAGCCACCGGCTTGAATGCCACACGGAAGAAAATATCCTGCCCATTGCTGATGCCCCCCTGAATGCCACCGCTGTGATTGGTGCGTGTGTTAATCACCCCACCATCGTTGAAGAAGATGTCGTTCTGCTCAGAGCCACGCTGGCATACACCATCGAACCCCTCGCCATATTCAAATCCCTTCACGGCGTTAATGGTGAGCATGGCATGCCCTAACGCTGCATGCAGCTTGCCGAAGGCAGGTTCACCTAAACCTACAGGGCATCCCTTTACCACACAGGTAATCACGCCGCCTATGGTGTCACCCTCTGCCTTCACGCCAGCTATCAGTTCCTCCATCTGCTGAGCTTTCACTGGGTCAGGGCAGCGCACGGCATTCGTCTCCGTCTGGTTCAGGTCGTACAACTTGTAATCCTTCTCCAGTGCGATGTTTCCCACCTGAGAGGTGTATGCCTGAATGCTTACCCCTAATTGCTTGAGCGCCAGTTTAGCCAAGGCACCCGCCACACAGCGGGAGATGGTTTCACGAGCCGATGAGCGTCCGCCACCACGGTGATCACGAACGCCATATTTCTGCGTGTAGGTGTAATCAGCATGCGAAGGACGGAACACATTGCGCAGGTTCTCATAGTCATTGGAGTGCTGGTTGGTATTCCTTACCAGGAAGCCGATAGGGCAGCCGGTGCTTACCCCCTCGAAGACACCCGACAGCAGCTCCACC
>JAUNHZ010000139.1 GCA_030523705.1 Bacteroidales bacterium | reverse complement strand
TGGGCAATGTTCCTCATCATGGTCTGCTTCATCATGGTCATCCTGGTCATGGTCATTAAGGTCATTATGATCATGATGATGGTGGTCATGGTCATGGTGATGAGGTTCATGCTCATGCTCATGATGATGCTCCTCTTCCTCTTCATCTTCATCCTCATCCTCATCGATGTGCTTCTCTACCTCTTGTACCCAAGTAGCAGAGAGGGCCACCTTATCAAAGTCGAACATGTGGGTGTTCAGTAGCTTGTCTAAATCCACGTCACAATAGTTTGTATCAATGATCTGTGCCTGAGGCTGAATGGCTCTGATAATCTGTCTGATTCTCTCCAGTTCCTTTGGCTCCACGTCATTGGCCTTGTTCAGCAGGATGATGTTACAGAACTCAATCTGCTGGATGACCAGATTTTCTATGTCTTCTTCTTCGATGTTTGGTCTTACCAGTGAATCTCCACTGTTGAATTCATCTTTCAAACGGAGTGCATCCACCACGGTCACAATGCTATCCAGTTCTGGAATTCCATGCAGCAGGCTGGTAGGGAGCAGTTGCTGGAATCCGCAGATGGTCTGTGCTATTGGTGCTGGCTCGCAGATACCGCTGGCCTCAATGACGATATAGTCAAAGCAGTGCTGCTCCATAATGTCATTGAGCTGTTCTACCAGGTCCATCTTGAGCGTACAGCAGATGCAACCATTCTGTAGTGCTACCAGACTGTCGTCCTGCTGGTTTACTATTCCACCTTTCTGGATTAAGTCGGCATCAATATTCACCTCTCCTATATCATTGACAATCACTGCGAAACGGATTCCACGGCGGTTGTTCAGGATTCTGTTCAGTAAAGTAGTCTTACCACTGCCCAGATAACCGGTCAGCAGCAGAACGGGGATATGTTCTAACGCTTTCATGTCTTTATCTTTTTTAGGTAGTGCAAAATTAGTCTATTTTTCTTAATCCATAATTATCTGTGGTGTTATTTTTGTTTAATTGGCATATGACAAAAAAAAGGGTAAACCCAAATTCTTGGGTTTACCCTTTATATAATAATGTATTAAGATTACTTCATAGAAATCTCCTTAACTGGAGTAGGAGGGAGAAGAACCTTGTGAGCAGGATAGCTTGCACCCTTTACGGTTACAACACCAGTAGCCTTGATATCCTTGATGCTAGCACCTACCATTACAGTGTACTTACCAGCTGCAGTCTCGTAAGCAGAAGTTGCCTCGTTGAATGAAGACAGGTAGTAGTTGTTTACAGACATAGTCAGAGTCTCGCTCTCACCTGGCTGCAATTCCTTTGTCTTAGCAAATGCCTTCAACTCCTTAGCTGGCTTGTCCAAACCACCTGCAGGAGCAGTAACGTACATCTGAACTGCCTCACGGCCAGCTACCTTGCCAGTGTTCTTAACAGTGATAGTTGCAGTGATGCCACCATCCTTGTTTACAGTGAACTTAGGTGCGCTATAAGCGAAAGTAGTATAGCTCAAACCGAAACCGAATGGGTAAGAAACTTCCTTACCTGCAGTCTCAAAGTAACGGTAACCTACCCAGATACCTTCCTCGTAGTTAGTGTAGTCAATGTCCTTAACCTTAGCACGCTGGCCACCGAACATACCACCGAAACCACCACGGCCCTGTGCTGGCTGGCCATCGAATGGGAAGTTATAAGTTGATGGGTGATCAAAGATAGTCATAGGGAAAGTCATAGACAGCTTACCAGATGGGTTAGCCTTACCAGTCAAAACGTCAGCAACTGAGTTACCAACTTCCTGACCTGGAGTCCAAGCCAACAGGATACCATCTGCATAGTTCTTCCAAGATGCAGTTTCAATAACACCACCGATGTTCATGACTACATATACCTTCTTACCAGCCTGGTGGAAGTAGTTAGAAGCCTGCATGATCAGGTTACGCTCTGCCTCAGTCAGGTCGAAGTCCTCGATACGACGGTCGTCACCCTCACCAGCGTTACGGCCCAGAACGATAACAGCAGCATCGTTACGGTTTTCAGCAGCCTTTACAGCAGCCTTGTCTACAGCTGGATCTGGAATAACTGCCTCACCTAACATTACACCGAAACCACCTGCAGAAGAACCCATAGCCTTCTTGCTGTTCTCCATTACGATGTAGTTCTTGTAGAAGTCGGCTACAGTCTTATCCAAGTTCAGGCCAGCAGCAGCCAGACCCTCGTCGATGTTACGGATGTATGGCTTATTTACGTTACCAGAACCAGTACCACCAGCAATTGACTTGTATGCATTGATACCGAACAGTGCAACGTTCTTTACACCAGTCAAAGGCAGAGCGTTGTTGTCGTTCTTCAACAATACCATACCCTGAGTGGCAGCCTTGCGAACCAATTCTGCATGTGCCTTCAGGTCTGGGTTGTTAGAGTACTTGTAACCCTTGAAACGTGGAGTCTTAACAATGTACTTCAACATGTTACGAACGTTACGATCCAAGTCAGCCTCCTTCAGAGAACCGTTCTTAACAGCCTCAATGATACGCTGCTTCTCGTTGTCAGCACCTGGCTCCATCAAGTCGTTCTGAGCAATAACAGCCTTTACGGTACCTTCCTTGTTACCCCAGTCGGTCATAACAATACCCTGGAAGCCCCACTCATCACGAAGGATTGTGGTCAGCAGGTCATGGCTCTGCTGAGTGTAGCTGTCGTTAACCTGGTTGTAAGAAGACATTACAGTCCAAGGATTTGACTCCTTGACAGCAATCTCAAAGTTACGCAGGTAAATTTCACGAGCAGCACGTGGGTTTACGTAAGCAATGTTCTGGTTACGGTTGATTTCCTGGTTGTTGAATGCAAAGTGCTTCTGAGAAACACCAACACCCTGGCTCTGTACACCACGAGTGTAGGCAGCAGCCATCTTACCAGAGAGGATAGGGTCCTCTGAGAAGTACTCGAAGTTACGACCACAAAGTGGGTTACGGTGAATGTTCTGACCAGGAGCCAACAATACGTCAGCACCATACTCCAGTACCTCGTTACCCATAGCCTTCAGCAACTCCTCTACCATTGGAGTATCCCAAGTACATGCCAAAACAGTACCTACAGGGAAACCAGTACAGTAGAAAGTCTTGTCGGTACCTGGACGGGTAGGGTTGATACGCAAACCTGCAGGGCCATCAGAAAGAACGGTTGAAGGAATACCAAGACGCTCAATCTTCTTGGTTGTACCAGCAGCACCAGGAACCAGTGTTGCATCAGAACCGGTAGGGATGTTTGAGAATCCCATTGAACCCCAGCCGTTACCTACACAAAGGTCGGCTTTCTCTTCCAGGGTCATAGCCTTGAGAACTTCCTCAATGTTGTTCTCTGTCAGCTTTACCTGTGCATTAGCGCTTAATGTCATCATTAATGCGCCAACAGCTAAAATTGTTTTTTTCATGAATAAAATTGTTTGTTAAAAAATAGGGTTAAAGATATTATATATTCGTTTAACTTATAGTGCTAGTCTCATGCCTACTTGTGAGGCAGCCTTGTCTGCTCTCCACTGTAGTCGGCTTTGTGGTCGGCATCTGCGTTTATCGCTTCTGTAGCTGCCTCCCCTTATGGTTTTCCATCCCGTATCGGGTAATCGGTTGTAGGCTGGTCGGTAATCGTTCTCGCAGTATTCCCACACGTTTCCTCCCATATCATACAGGCCTAATTCATTGGGCTGAAGCTGTCCCACAAAGTTGGTCATATATTCTCTATCGTTGTCCGTTATGTTTTCTCTTTCAAATATCACGTCCTCAAAATTTTCTTCATTGGCTCCCGGATAGGTGAAATGCTTGGAGTATTTTCCTCCTTTTGCCGCATATTCCCATTCCTCCTCGGTAGGGTAACGGAACGGAAGACCTGTTAACTGCTTGAGTTTCTGCATGAACTGATTGCCATCGGTCCATGTAATGTTTTCCATGGGTCTGTCTGGATGCTTGAAATTGGCATCGGCCTTACCCATTACCAATTCCCATAGCCTTTGTGTGACTTCGTATTTGCAGATGTAGAAACTGCCTACCGTTTCTTTGAACATAGGTTGTGTATGAAGCTCATCGGCTATTACAGTCACAGAATCTCCCATCAGGAAAGTACCCCCTTCTACATACACCATATTATTATATAATAGGGTAAGCTCATCTTTCACGGGCTGTGATAATGTATCCACCAGATGCAGCACAAAGTTTGCAGCTTTCAGTGGGGTATAGTCTGATTTATAATGCCTGATTTCCAGAGGTTCTTTCTCTATCATATTCTCGGCATCATTTCTCACTTGTTGGAAACAAGAGGTGAGCAGGGTCAGTATAAAACATGTAATGATTGTCTTTTTCATAATTGGCTCAGTTTTAATATGACTCCTAATCGGGTTCCTATACTTGGATAGCTCTGGAAAGTGAGCCTTCCGTTCATATTTGTTGCAATTGCATTCGCAATGTTCAGTCCTAATCCTATTTTTGGATCAAAATTTCGTTGCTCTTGGAAGGTCTTCTGAATCAATTTGCTTAATTCATGAGAGATATCTTCGTTATTATTCTTGAATACAATTTCTAATTCGTTTTGTACCTGATCTACATCTACATCAACACGGATTTTGCCTTCTTTCTTATTATTGATGATACGTTCCATGAAAATGTCCAATAGCTGATCAAGTCGCATACGGTCTGCAACAACCATTAAGGCTGCTTTTGGGATTTGAATGTCCAGTGTAAGATTCTCTGGCAATTTCTGTATCCATCTCTGTTCCATTTCCGTTAAAACGGCATTGACAGAATGTGGCTTCTGCTCCAGTTGCACACGTCCGCTTTCCATTCGCACAAGTTCCAGAATCTTATTGACAATGTCCATGAGTGTCTGTCCCTCGGCATCCAGTTTCTTCACTATACTCATATATTCCTCTTGTGTATGTGCCTGGGTGTCTTCGGCCAGCGTCTCACTGTATTTCAATATCTTATCCATAGGCTGACTAATAACATTCTTCAGGTCGCCTAAGAATTTCTCTTTCTGCTCTGTCTCTTTCTGTTTTCTTTTAGCTTCATTCAGTAATGATTCACGCACTACATTCTCGTTTGCATCAATGATCAAACCATTGGCATTGAGGTTGCCATCTTTCTCCGTTACCTTATAGCGCAACTGTATCCAGTTGTAGCTAAAGCCTTTATCTAAGGTAATAGGCAAGAGGAAGTTATAATCGCCCTTCCGTGTGATGGTCTTTCTAATCTCTTCTATGGTTCCCAGATATTCTGGCTTGACCTGAAGCGCTATCTTGTTGAATGCATCCAGACCTTCTGGAATAGCCAGCTGGTTGAACTCGTTGACGCCCAGTTGTAAGCCATTCTTGCGGTCGTAATGGAAAGTACAGCTTGAAACGCCCAACAAAACCAGATTTCCATACTGACGGTCAAGATCCAGTCGTTGTCTTAGCTCTCTCAACTTTTGTGCCCTTCGCTTGTTCCAAAGCCACATGGTGTTGATTACCAGCAAGATGGTTGCTAATATTGCACTGATAATGTAGAACCAATAGAGTTTAGGGTGTGCTGTAGAGTAAGGTACATTCAGTATATTATATTTAGCTGATAGTTCATTATATAGTTCATTTGGGTTATCTGGTTTCATTTCTAACACGGCATTCCAATCCACATAATAGTCTTGTTTGTGATAGTTGACCGGTAGCTTGCTAGCTTTTTCTCCTTGTAGTATCTGGATAGCAGAACTAGCCATATCTGTAGCAACTGTCTCTACCAAAGGGAAGTAGCCTCCAATATAGCTGGCATTAGAATTTGCAAAGTCCACATTTACACATGTAAACTGAGGTTGGTCTGTTGCAAGTGCTATGGCATTGGAATAAAGGTCTTTTTTTATTACCAGAGAGGTATAGAACATGGCATAGTCCATCATTCCTTTTGTTCTGGATTGGCCGGTTAGTCCCGATGCAAGCCATAATGAATCTGCAGGACCTACATTTAGCTCTGGATTCTTAATGGAGAAAGCTGTTACGATGATTTTATCCTTAAGTCTCACATTGATGTCATTCCAGCCCAGGTTCATGTCATGGAAATCGGTGTCGTCCAGGAACTCCTCGGAAGCAATACTCTGACTCAATTGTTTGCGAAGTGCCATTTCACCGTATGAATAATCAAGTTCAATCTCTATCAGGTTGTTTTTCTTGATGTCATAGGCCATCTTTAGGTTTTTAGGATAATCTGTAGGAGCTATCCATACTGCTGCATCCTTGTCCTTTATGAATGATTTCACACTCATGGTATCTCCCTCCAATGGTAAATGCATGTTTCCCAGTACCATAGGTGTATGGTATAGTAAGGAGTCGTTTGTACCCATGATACTGTAGACTCCCAGATCATCCTCTAATAGCAGAAGGTCTGGCTTGTTCTTCTTGAGTTGCTTGAGCACTTGTAGGGCTTGCGGACTGTTAGGCTCTCCTGTATAGACATCCATGAAATGGACATTCAGTTCCACGTTTAAACCGGCCTTTTGGAACTCATCTCTCAAGGTATTGTCAAAACGGGCATAACTCTCTGTGAGTAAGTCGTAAGTGTGTATCAAATCTACTCGGTAAGTCTTTCCTGTAGGATCCACATTTACTTTCTGTGTACACGATGCCATGACCACAAATAGCAATAGAGAGGAGATAACGGATTTAATGCTGTACATAGTGAACCTCCTTTCCATCGTTATCTAATTTCAGGAATGCAGAGAAACGGCTTCCCTCACCCAGTTTACTTTTTGCTTCTACTCTGCCGTTATGCTG
>JAUNHZ010000138.1 GCA_030523705.1 Bacteroidales bacterium | reverse complement strand
GGAGAGTTATCCTGAAAATATGTTTTTTTAGATGCTGAAACAATGGCTATGTATTATTAAGACATGACCTTTCCGTGCCTTCGGAAAACTGTTTCCGTAAGCGCGGAAAAGGTTTTCCGTAAAGGTGAAAAGTGCGTTATGGAAATAAATCAGCATGTACTGTTATTTTAATAGATAATGTGAATTCCATTATCAGTCAGCGTCTTTATTATCTCATCAATATGGTCTTGGTTTCTGGTCTCCATGGTAATACGGAGTACGCAAGAATTGACATTGATGTACGCATTGGTGCGCTCATGGTTGACTGCCGTGACATTTGCCCCAGATTCTGCAATCAAAGATGATACTTTTACTAATGAACCTGGGCGATCAGGAATCTCCATAGCCAAGGTGCACTGTCTTCCGTTTTTCTGCAAACCACGCGTAATGATTCGGTTCAAGAACGTCACATCGATATTACCACCAGAAACCAGACATACGGTCTTCTTTCCCTCTAGTGGTAAATGGCTAAACATAGCTGCTGCTACAGAAACGGCACCTGCTCCTTCTGCAATCATCTTATGTTTCTCCAAAAGGAATAAGATGGCAGCACAAACCTCATCATCGGTTACGGTGACAATCTTATCTACCAGATTAGAGCAGATAGAGAAGGTGTTCTCGCCAGGTTCTTTTACGGCTATACCATCGGCAATAGTAGAAACCTTATCCAAACGAGTGATAGCCTTTCTATTTAGACTCTCCACCATGCTAGGTGCCCCTTCTGCTTGAACTCCGTAGATTTTTACATTAGGATTCAACTGCTTAGCGGCATATGCCACACCACTTATCAGACCACCGCCACCTACTGGGACTATAATAGCATCAACATCTGGCAACTCATCCATGATTTCCAAGCCTATAGTGCCTTGACCTGCTATGACACGAGGGTTATCGAACGGATGAACAAAAGTCATACCTTTCTCTTCTTTCAGTTGTAATGCCTTCTGATAGGCATCGTCATAGACTCCCGGCACTAAACAAATCTCTGCGCCATAACTGCGTGTTGCTTCCACCTTAGAAATAGGTGCTCCAGCAGGAAGACAAATGGTAGCTTTAATGCCACAGGCCTTAGCTGCCAATGCTACACCCTGTGCATGATTACCTGCAGAGCAAGCAATTACACCTCTTTTCTTCTCTTCTTCGGTCAATTTTGAAATCATGTAACTAGCTCCTCGAACCTTAAAAGAACCTGTAACCTGTAGGTTCTCAGGCTTGATATAAATTTCACATCCCTTGCGGATATAAGGAGCTACTCGAAGATTGGTAGCACGTATTATGCCCTTTAAAGCATATTGCGCTCTGTATATTTCGTTCAGTGTAATGTTCTTTTCCATTCGCAAAAATTTTACGCAAAGGTAGGTAATTTTTAGGTTACTTGTATGAATTTGGAAGAAAATTTGTAATTTTGCATACTATGAAGCCAAGCTATTACCATTCTTTACCACAAGAAACGACGAAAATTTCATCGCCGGAACGTTTCACTTACCCTTTTTGTTATGAACCACATCCCTTGTGTTTATGGGCAGCTAGTTTAGTAAAGGACGAGTTGCAGAATTTTCCTGCATGGGAACAAGAGAAAGATAGCGGTAAGATGTTTGGAGTCCTGGTTGTGGAAACGCCAGACGGTGAACGAGGATTTTTAGCTGCATACTCCGGTAATATAGCAGGACGTAATGATTATCCATATTTTGTGCCTCCGGTATATAATTTGCTGAATCCCAGCGGATACTTTATCCAGGAGGAGAAAGAGATTTCTGCTATCAATCATAAGTTGACTAAATTGGCCCCGTCGGATCCACTCATTAATGGCTTAAAAGGTGAGAGGAAACTTCGCTCTGCAGCTTTACAGCGTTGGCTGTTTATGCAATATCAAGTATTTAACGGGTTGGGAGAGAAAAGCGATTTACTGAACGTTTTTGGCGATAAGATACCACCCGGAGGGTCTGGTGAGTGCTGTGCTCCTAAACTCATGCAGGCAGCATACCAACTGGGATATAAGCCGTTATGTTTGGCTGAATTTTGGATGGGAGCTACTCCAAAAGATGAACTTCGTATAGAGGGAAACTATTATCCTGCTTGTAGAAGTAAATGTAAACCCATCTTGGAGTATATGCTTCAAGGTCTTAATGTTGAGGAAAATCCACTACTCGAGCGTAACAGAAAAATGGCTTCCTTATTAACATCCATTTATGAAGATGATGCCATTCTTGTAGTTAATAAACCTTCGGGTATGCTGGCTGTGCCTGGAAAAGACGATGTTCCAAATGTATATGAGGTTATTCATGAGCGTTATCCTTCTTTCACTGGGCCTATTATAGTTCATCGATTAGATATGGATACATCTGGAATCATGATATTAGCCAAGAACGATGAGGTATATAAAATCTTACAACGTCAGTTTGTATCTCATGAAGTACACAAGCATTATGTTGCTTTATTAGACATACGTACAATGAATACTGTTGAGAAAGAAGGTGTTATACGTCTTCCTATATGTGTGAACCCATATGATCGTCCACGACAGATCGTATAAATTAGGAGAATTGACTCCTGAAGGCTACAGAAGAGTAGATTTTTATCCAACTACAGGCAGAACGCATCAATTGCGAGTTCATGCAGCACACCTATTGGGATTACATGCACCGATAGTAGGGGATAATCTATATGGAAATCCTGCGCAAAGATTATACCTCCATGCGCAGGATATCGAATTTACACACCCATTGTCAGGTGAACGGATGAAACTATCTTGTAAAGCAGATTTTTAGGCTTTCTTACCTTTGCTAATCAATAACATTCCAATAAAGGTGAAGGCTGCATTCATGATAAGGAGTTCATAGCTGAACTTATAACCTCCAAACCAAGCTACAGAATTCTTATCCAATATAAAGCAGATGACAGGAGCAATGATAGCTACTATAGGTAACAGCTTGTCACGAACTTGCAATTTAGTAAAGATACCAAAAGTGAACAAGCCTAAGATTGGACCATAGGTATAACTTGCCAATTTATACACAGCATCAATCACACTTGTGTTATTGAAAATGCCAAATACAATAATGACTAAGCCCATGACAATAGTCAGAATAATGTGGACTTTCTTTCTTAATGTTTTTAATGCTTCTTCGGCTCTATCCTTAGCGTGCAAGATATCAATAGTGAAACTGGTTGTCAGGGCAGTTAATGCAGAACCTGCTGCATTATAGGCTGCGGCAACTAGTCCAATAATGAACAAGACACCTACAATCAGAGGAAGACCACCCTGTGTAGCAACCGTAGGGAATAGTTCGTCCTTAACAGCTGTAATTCCGTGCTTCTCTGCATATAAATAAAGCAGTGTTCCTAAGAAAAGGAATAGTGCAATCACAGGGAACTGCATCAAACCACTGGTAATCATGTTCTTCTGTGCGTCCTTACTATTTCTGCAACTCAAGTTGCGCTGCATCATATCTTGGTCCAAACCGTTGGTAGCAATCATAGTGAATATACCTGCTAAGAATTGCTTCCAGAAGAATTGTGGCTCATTCACATCGTCTAAGAACATGAAATCATGAGCATTCCAGATTGTGCCGCATAAGCCACCGAAATCAAATCCTAAATCCTTAGCAATAAACCATATACTCAGCATCACACTGATAATCAGGCATGCAGATTTCAGCATGTCTGCCCAGATAATGGACTTGACACCACCTTGTGCTGTGTATAGCCAAACCAATGCCATAGAGATGAGCACATTTAATCCAAAAGGTAATCCAAATGGTTCAAATACCAACAGTTGAAGAGTTAGACATACCAAATAGAAACGTACAGCAGCACCTAACATCTTGCTTACGAAGAAGAACCAAGCACCTGTCTTATAGGTAGTTATGCCAAATCTTTCCTCCAGATATTGATAAATAGACGTCAAATTCATGCGGTAGAAAAGTGGAACAAGGACATAGGCTATCAGCAATTGTCCAACTACAAAACCTGCAATCATTTGCAGATAACCGTAGCCACTTGCTGCTACCATACCTGGTACATAAACAAAAGTAACGCCATATATCATACAGCCAACAGTGTCAAAATCAAACATATAACACTTTATCTTTCGCCCACCATTAAAAAATTCAGCATTATTGGAGCCACGACCTGCCCACCATGATACACCAAAGAGCAGAGCGAAATAGCATACAATCGTTAGTAAAACTGTTATAGGACTCATTCTTTATACAATAAATAAGGTTTACGTTGTTTCTTGAATTTCTCTACATCACCTTTCCAAGTTGCTTGAATCTGCTGGGCAGTCATGCCTTGCTCAATCATACCACGGATGTCTTTTTTACCAATAAGTTTCTCAAAGAAAGATGTGAAGAATTTGTCTCCCTGACCTAATCGGGTATAGGCATCAATCAGATAAGTAAGGTCGATGTGCATATTGCGTAATTCTTCGGTGGTAAGGTTGCTCAGATCCTTTCCCCAGCACCATTGATCCATCTGAGGTGGAGTCTTAGCTCCATTTCTACTTGTTGGAATAAAGCAGAATGCATATCCTCCCATCTTTGGGTGACCATAGAGTTGGAAAGGCTTGTCGGTTCCTCTTCCCAAACTAACCTCTGTAGCTTCGAAATAGCAGAGTGAAGGGTAGAGGTAAATTGATGTAGCATTAGGAAGATTAGGTGATGGAGGTACAGGCAGTTCATATGGTGTCTGGTGCGTGTAGTTCTCACATGGGATGACAGTGAGCTGGCAACAGTCTTTCTTTCCTGCTATCCATCCTTCGTGGTTTGCCATCAGAGCTAATTCTCCTAAAGTCATTCCGTGTACAACAGGAATTGGTAAGCCACCCACACCACTCTTTAAACTCATGTCCAAGATAGGGCCATCTACATAGTGACCATTTGGATTTGGTCTATCCAGTAGGACTACATTTTTATTATAGGCCACACAACTTTCCATTAACTCTATCATCGTAATATAATAGGTATAGAAACGGAGTCCGACATCCTGAATGTCTACTACCAATACATCAAAGGTATTCATGGACTCTGCACTCGGTCCTTTCTTGTTGCCATCGTACATCGATAGGATAGGAACACCGGTTACAGGATCCACGCTACTGCTTACGTGCTCACCTGCATCGGCTGTTCCACGGAAACCATGCTCTGGAGAAAAGATAGCAGTTACGTTTACCTTCTGATCCATTAATAAGTCCAGTACATGTTTCTTTCCGGCCAATCCTGTGTGGTTGCTGAACAGGGCTACTCGCTTTCCTTTCAGGAGTGGAAGATATTGATCGGTCCGTTCATCGCCAGTTCTCACTTGAGCTATCATCTGAAGGCTTGTGATAGCCAAGATAATTAATAGTGAAAAAAAACGCTTCATTTCATTATCTGTTAGGTTAATTAGGTTTTATATTTCGCAAAGATAGGAATAATTCTTTACAAGGGGAAGCGTAAACCTATTTTTTGACGGAGTTATATGGGATTTTTATAAAAAGAACCAGGACTTGTGCCCTGGTTCTATTATCTGATTTTATTTTTTGTCTATTTGCTTGAGTAATTCTTCTACCGCAGTCTTAAGCTGTGCATCTTCGCCCTTTACAACCTCTGCAGGTGTATTCAGTACTGGAACATCTGGCTCTAACTGGGTGTTCTCCAGATATTCTCCGTTGGATTGGAGGTAACCAATTACTGGAATTCCATAGACGATAGTAGGGTCCTGGGTAGTTACCCAGTTAACTGTAGTCATAGTACCAGGAACAGGTGCACCAACAACCTTACCTAATTTCTGATGCTGATATACCCATGGTGTACCATGTGCATTACTATAGTTGGCCTCACAAATAATCATGATGGTTGGCTTGTTCCAACGTCGACTTGGCATATCGCAGCTTTCCACACCACGGGTAACCTGAGTCAAGTATTTCTCACCACTTACCAGAATCTCTATATCTTCGTGCAGTCGACCACCACCATTCCAGCGGGTATCAATAATCACACCATCCTTTAGGTTGTATTTACCCAACATATCGCTATAAGCATCACGGAAGCTAGCATCATCCATAGATTTCAGATGTACATAACCTAAACGACCTCCAGAGAGTTTTTCTACTTTCTCTGCCTCAGTCTTGATCCAACGCTTGTAGAGTAAGCTGTTCAATGCACCGCTGCTGATTGGCATAATCACTTCATCAAAGGTATTCGAACCATCCTTAAAGGTTACTAAAGTCTTGCGTCCAGACAAACCGTTCATGAGCTGTGACAAATCCATGTCAGCTTTCAGTTCCTGACCATTGATGGCAGTTACCAGCATGCCTGCTTTCACCTTGGAAGTGGCACGATCAAATGGTCCACCTGCAACAACCTCGTCAATCTTCATGCCTGCACCAATATAGGTCATGTCGAAGAGCAAGCCCAAGTTTGCGGTTCTGTCATCACCCGATGCAGAAGGACGGGAATAGCGGCCACCGGTATGAGATACGTTCAACTCGCCCAAAAGTTCAGAGAGCAGTTCTGCGAAATCATAGTTGTTGTCAATATGAGGCAGGAACTTTTTGTAGTCGTTCCACATAGAATCCCAGTTCACTCCGTTATTCTGCAAATATACTAAAATTAGATGAAAAACATAATTTTATATAAAAAGGATGCCCCATCTTTCTAGATAGGGCATCCTCATTTTTATAGTTTATATTACTTTACAGTCAATGTAGCAGTCTTGACATCGTTGCAGTTTGTACCAATCATGATCTCAAAATCACCAGGTTCACAAACATAGTTCAATTCGTG
>JAUNHZ010000137.1 GCA_030523705.1 Bacteroidales bacterium | reverse complement strand
TCTTCGGCTTCAAAGAGTCCTTTTGAAGTTTACTTGCGGATTTGAGGTATATCAAGACTTTCTGCCTGCACGAATCTGATTGTGGGTAAGAAGGCTTCGGCCGATGGCTCTGTCATGGTTACCTATAGCGATGACTCTTTTGGCAAATATGGCTATCTCTGTCATTTCCCTGCAGGTGTTCATGAAAAGGGTGCCATGAAAGCGGTTTATGACTGGGAGACTCGTAAGTATCTTGGGGAGATTCCCGAGGCTCCGCAGACCTTTCAGGTGGTGGGTAATATCAATGAGTTTCAGCTGTGTATCTGTGAATCCACTTTTGGCGGCCGTGAGGAACTTTGCCAGGCCAATGGCATAATGGATTACGGAAACCTGATCTACACCTCGCTTCAGCGATGCAAATCTGCTCGTGAGGCCATTCAACTCATGGATAAGCTGGCCCAGGAATATGGCTATTTCAGTACAGGTGAGAGTTTTTCCATCTGCGATAAGAACGAAGCATGGATTATGGAGATGATAGGTAAGGGCAAGAATAGTAAAGGTGCTGTCTGGGTTGCCGTGCGTATCCCCGATGATTGTATCAGCGGCCATGCTAACCAGAGCCGAATTACTACATTTGCGCTGAACGATAAGGATAACTGTCTTTATAGTCAGGATGTGATTTCATTTGCTAGAGAGAAAGGTTATTTTTCTGGGAAGGATGAGGATTTCAGTTTCCGTGAGGCTTATGATCCCATAGATTTCAATGGTATCCGGCATTGTGATGCTCGAATCTGGAGCTTCTTCCGTAAGTTTGATTTAGGCATGGACGAGTATCTGCCTTATATTGATGGGGATAGGTCTGCTCCAAATCTGCCACTCTATATCCATGTAGACCATAAGGTATCGCTTCGTGAACTGAAGAATGCTATGCGTGATCATTATGAAGGTACCATGCTGGATATGACAAGTGACGTAGGTGCTGGGGGATGGTTGATGCCATATAGACCTTCGCCAAACAATTTCACCGATGCAACTGGTACCCGTTTATTCCATGAGCGCCCTATTGCCACTCAGCAAACGGCTTTTACGCTGGTTTCCCAACTTCGCAACTGGCTCCCTGATGCTGTGGGTGGATTGATGTGGTTTGGTGCCGATGATTCTAACATGATAGCCTATGTCCCCGTATATTGTTCTGTGAATCAGATACCAACCGCTTTTGCAAGAGAGACCTCCAATGCCACGGATTTCAATATGAAAAGTGCATATTGGCTCTGCAACTTGGTTAGTAATTTTGTCTATCCACGCTATTCCACTATGATGCCTGATTTGCGTAAAGTGCAGAAAGAACTGGAGGATAGCTATGAGAATCAACAGAAGAAAGTAGAGCAGGATGTTCAATCTATGGATGCAATCTCCCTGGTAGCTTATCTTAATAAGGTTACAAACGATGCCACGGAGCTAATGATGGAGAAATGGACTAACCTATTTGGCTATCTGGTGGTTAAGCATAACGATATGGCCGTGAAACTAGAGGAGGATGGAAAGTTTGATTCTATCTCCGATGAGAAGGTTAAGGTGAAGCGTCCTGGTTACGCTAAGCAGTTCTACGATTTTATCAGTGAGACTACCGGCACTCGTTATCGCGAACGTTGAGTCTCTGATAGATGGAAGCTAACCCTTTGAGCTGCAAGTGTGGATCATAAGGTATGGGGGTTAGGCACTGAGGAACGATGAGTTCACCATATCCACCGGTTGCTATGACATGTAGGGTCCCTTCAGCCTCTTGTTGTAGGCGGTTGTAAATACCCTCTATCATGCAGGCATGTCCATAGATTGCACCACTCTGCATACATTCTACTGTGTTCTGTCCTAACAGATGCTTAGGTGCTTCAAGCGCTATTTCTGGGAGTTGTGATGCTTTTGCACTCAGTGCTGTTACGGCAGTCTTGACACCAGGGATAATCATTCCGCCTACAAACTCACCTTTTTTATTTACCATATTTACGGTAGTGGCGGTACCCATGTCTATTACGATGAGTGGCGTTGGTATTTGAGCCATTGCGCCAATGCAATCCATGAGTCGGTCCTTTCCTACCGATGAAGGTTCCTCAATCTGAATAGGTAATACTTGTAGGATATCTGCTAATGTAACCAGGTGTGCATCTTGCTGGATGACTTGTTCCATAGCGGTAAGCACAGTATCATTCAGTTCGGGAACTACAGAGGAGAGAATACCTCCACAAAAAGGAGACTCTTGCAAGTATGGGGCTAAGATTTGTTCCAACTGGCTGATAAAGAAAGATAGATTCTCCTCACGAGCTGTAGGAATATGATCCACATGTATCACTTGGCCTTGGTTTATTACACCAATGCCCAATGTGGTATTTCCCATGTCTATGGCTAATAGATACATGTCAGAAGTTCTCCTGAATATAACTCAAAATAAAGTTTGCTGTTTCCTCCTTGCTGCAGAGTGGTAACTCTTTCATCTCCTGGGCAGAGATTAGGGTTACTTTATTTGTGTCTACGGCAAAACCCGTCTCTCCACTGGAGATAGAGTTGGCGCAGATCAAGTCGGCATTCTTCTTCGTCAGTTTGGCACGAGAGTTCTCTAGCAAGTTCTCTGTTTCCATAGAAAAGCCTACCAACACTTGATTCCCGCTCTTTTGTTCACCCAGTTTTTTAAGTATGTCCTGCGTACGGGTAAGCGGAATGCTCATATCCGCATCAGACTTTTTGACTTTATGGTCCGTATAAGTTGCTGGCTTGTAGTCAGCTACAGCACTGCACATGATGATGATCTCAGCATCTGCACTTCGCTGTGTAATCTCGCTATACATATCCGCTGCACTAGTTACAGGAACCACTTGGATACCCAAGAAAGCTTTTACATTGACAGGTCCGGATACTAATGTCACATCTGCTCCGCGAAGCTTGGCCATTTTAGCCAGGGCATAACCCATTTTACCCGAGGAATGGTTGGTGATATAACGTACGGGATCTATAGATTCTTGTGTAGGACCAGCAGAAATCAGCACTTTCTTTCCTTGCATATCGTGAGGTAAACAAACCTGTAACAAGATATGCTGCATCAGTGTATCCTCGGATGGCATTTTACCCTTTCCGGTATCACCACATGCTAAACGTCCTGCATCTGGTGTGATGATTTGGAAACCGTAGTGCTCCAGGATCTTCAAGTTGTCCTGAAGGATTGGATTCTCCCACATGCCAGTATTCATGGCAGGAGCAACCAATTTTGGGGCACGGGATGCAAAAATAGTGGTAGTGAGCATGTCATTACAAATGCCGTGTGCCATCTTACCTATGATATTGGCCGTAGCTGGGGCTACTAGTATCAGGTCGGCTTTCTTGGCAATGGATACATGCTCTACCTGGAATTCAAAATTACGGTCAAAGGTATCGACCAGGCACTTATTTCCCGTTAGTGTCTCAAATGTAGTGGGTGTAATAAAATTACATGCATTCTTAGTCATAATTACATGTACCTCGGCATGCTGCTTGATAAGCATAGAAGCCAGATTGGCAATCTTGTATGCAGCAATGCTCCCTGTTACACCTAATATTATAGTCTTACCCTTGAGCATTTCTTCTTATTCTTGATTGGTCAGCAAACCATGCTTCTCATAGTTTGCCTTGCGCACGATTTGGTTCTCATCGTTTACAAATAATACCATAGGCTTATGTTCTTTGGCTTCTTCTGGAGTCATATTAGCATAAGCCATGATAATCACCTTGTCGCCTACCGTCACGCACTTGGCTGCAGCACCATTCAGGCAAATGATACCAGAACCGGCTTCACCTGCGATGGTGTAGGTTTCAAAACGATTTCCATTATTGATGTCCACAATCTGCACCTTCTCGTATTCCAGGATACCTGCTTCTTCCAGTAGGTTTGTGTCAATGGTCACGCTACCTACATAGTCTAAGTCGGCTTGTGTTACTGTGGCGCGGTGGATTTTGGCCTTCAGTAAGGTTATTTCCATATGAAGTTATCTATCAATCTTGTTTTTCCAATATAAACGGCAATAGCCACAAGGGTTTCGCCTTCAATCTTTTCAACACGCTGAATGTTAGCAAAATCAACCACCTCAACATAATCTACACGTGCCAATGGCTCTGTCTTCAGGTTAGTCTTGATGATGTTAATGATGGTTTCTGCATTACGCTCACCAGCATCAATAGCTTGCTGGCCTAACTTCAGGCTCTTGCTCAGGATCAGTGCAGCCTGACGCTCTGCTGGATTTAGGTAAGTGTTGCGAGATGACTTGGCTAAACCATCTTCCTCACGGATGATAGGACATGGTACAATCTCTATATCGAAATCCAGGTCTCTTACGAAACGGCGGATGGTAGCCAACTGCTGTGCATCTTTCTGACCGAAGTAAGCACGGTCTGGCTTTACGATATTGAAGAGCTTACCTACCACGGTACATACGCCACGGAAATGAATAGGGCGTACAGCGCCACACAGTAACTCTGTGGTCTCAGTGGTGTCAATGAAAGAGGTGAAATGAGATGGGTACATCTCACTTGGCTCTGGGTTGAAGATCAAGTTTCCACCTGCTTCCTCAACAGCCTGCATGTCGCGGTTTAAATCACGTGGATATGCTTCCAAATCCTCGTTAGGACCGAACTGTATAGGGTTTACGAATACAGAAACTACGGTTCTGTCGTTCTGTTCTACAGATTTACGGATCAAGCTCTGGTGACCTTCGTGCAAATAGCCCATGGTTGGAACCAGACCTACGGTTAATCCTTCTTTGCGCCAAGCATTAACCTGCTCGCGTACTTCCTTTATGGTCTTTACAACTTTCATTTTTCTTTTTCCTTAATAAAGCTTTTCCATGACTTCATCGTCAATGCTGAATGTATGGGCTGCAGCAGGGAATGTCTGCTCCTCACATTCTTTCTTGTAGTTTTGGAATGCCTCCAGCATGATTTGATGTAAGTCTGCGTATTTCTTCACAAATTTTGGTGTGAATCCATTGGTGTAACCCAACATGTCCTGATAAACCAGTACCTGTCCATCGCAGTATTTACCAGCACCAATACCTATTGTGACAGCTTGGCTCTGTTCTGTAATGAGTTTTGCAAGTTTCTCTGGGACACATTCCAAGGTAATGGCAAAAGCACCAGCTTCGGCTACTGCTTTGGCATCGTTGAGTAATTTCTGTGCCACGGCTACATTCTTACCCTGAACCTTATAGCCGCCCAGCGTGTTGAAAGACTGTGGAGTTAAACCAATATGTGCTACTACTGGAATGCCTGCTTCTACAATCGCCTTGATTCTGTCTGCATATTCTGCTCCACCTTCCATCTTTACTGCCTGGCAGTTGGTTTCTTTCACAATACGACCTGCGTTCATGACCGCATCGTAAGCAGAGCCCTGATAAGACATGAATGGCATATCAATCACAACGAACGTGTTTTTTGCGCCCCTACATACTGCTTTTCCATGGTGAATCATGTCGTCGACAGTAACAGCTAAAGTATTCTCGTAGCCTAGCATCACGTTTCCTAGAGAGTCTCCTACAAGAATCATGTCAATACCTGCTTCATCAATGGTACAAGCTGTATGATAGTCGTATGCAGTCAACATACTGATACGGCGCTTTCCCTTTTGCTGAAGGAAATAATGTGTAGTATTTTTCATTTTTTACCTCTACTTATTAAAATAGATTCAAAATCGGGTGCAAAGTACACACTTTTTTTCCGTACTGGCAAGCGAAAAACAAGAAAAAACCTTATATTTGCAACAAATAACTTTAATGGATATGAAAAAAATAGTTTTAACTAGTGTGCTTATGGTTTTAAGCATGCTTCCAGCCCTTGCACAGGAGGCTGGTCTGCCAAAAATTTACAACGAAGAGATTAACCCTATCCAGCAGATTGATCAGGCATGTGCCGATGCCAAGAAGGCCGGTAAGTTTGTGATTGCGCAGGTAGGTGGTAACTGGTGCCCATGGTGCCTCCGCTTTGCGGATTTCATTACTAAGGACGAGGAGATTGCTAAGGTGATTAGTGATAATTTTGTATATGCTCATGTGAATTATCCACGTAGAGGTGCTGCTGCAGAACTGACTAAGAAGCTGAATAATGCTGGTCGTCTGGGTTACCCTGTATTTGTGGTATTCGATGGTGATGGCAAGATTGTACACGTTCAGGACAGCAGTTACTTGGAAGAGGGTAAGGGATATAATAAGGATAAGACCCTTCGTTTCTTTAAAAACTGGACTCCTACAGCATTGAAAGGCGAATAATTTTTAAAATCTAATATCATGAATGAAAATATCATGGGTTTCTTGGAGCAGGCTCTCCAGAATCCAGAAATGAAAGACAAGATGATGCAGATGGCTAAAGGCTCTGCAACTAGTGGTGCTGCTAATTATAGCAAGGAAATTACAGCTATGGCCAAGAAGTTTGGTATTAATCTGACCGAGAAGGAAACAAAGACCATTATTGAAGAGGTCCTTGCTGATGGTAAGATTGACTTTAATGATATTGCTACCATCGCTAAGGTTTTAGGCGCCAAGAAGGGTTTTGGTAGTATCTTAGGAGGTTTAGGTTCTTTGTTAACAGGAAAGAAATAATGAGACAAATCATAACTCATTTTACTGATAACGACCTTTATACGTTCAGTTGTCAGTATTATGTAATGATGAAATACCCTCGTGCAGAGGTTGTCTATACATTCATCGATAGAAACAATACTTGCTATCCTGAAGGTTTTGGCGAATTGCTGCAGGAGCAGGTAAACGGAATGGCCAATGTGGCGATTACCGAAGAGGAAATCCATTTCATGGAGAATCATTTGGA
>JAUNHZ010000136.1 GCA_030523705.1 Bacteroidales bacterium | reverse complement strand
TTCTCTGAGAAGAAATTTTGGCAACAGGTTCAATTAGGCGGGCCATGGGACTGTCCCCTGGCCCTAATGATTAAAACGATATGATTTTTATGAAGATATTATCTGGTGAAAAAACAATCAAAGTGTATTCAAATACTCTCCCATCAGTTTCCAGCCTTTCAAGTCCTGTGCATTCAGCTTCAGACCCTGCTTTTTAGCAAATGACTGTAGCTGTGATTTCTGCTCCTTAAACTGCTTGCTGAACGTATTCCGCCCATTTACAGCAATCCATTTCTCCTGTCGGAAAAGGTAGACTTTCTGGGAAAGGGTAAAGCGCATAACTATGCTTGAACCCTGCACCTCACGGGTGGAACTGGAGACATAGTGCTGACGGTAGAGCATCCAATCTTCTCCCTTGGAAATTATTTCATACCAGCCTACTGATGGTTTTTCCAGATAGACCAGCGGCAGGCCATTCATCTCAATCTGGTCAAGATCCTGCGGTGCATAGGCTAGACTCAGTCCTGTGGCAGGAGAGAGAATGATGAGCTGACCGGTTGCCAAATCGATTTTCAGACTTACATCCTCATAGGTATAGCCGTGATACGTTACTTTACCCTTCTGGAATTGCTGCGGATAATATGGGGTGTTGGCATATTGAGCTTTAGGATATCCTCTTTCCAGCAGACCGCTGTACAGCTGTCCACGCTGAGCATGCACATGGACACTCATGAGGACAAGAAATACCATTGCTAGTGTCCGAAACGTGATAACCTTGTTTTTGCTTTTCTTTCTTTTCATAATTTCCAGATTTATTCTACGACAAATGTAGTAGTTCCCTCCAGTTTCTCTCCATCTGGCGCAATGCCCTCTACCCTTACAACAAAGGTTCCCTTCAGGTCTGAAGTCAGACATTGCAGAGTGGTACTATCTGTTCCTGGATTCCAGTACAGGGTATGGCGTACATCCGGCAGGTTCTGTGGCAGTGGAACCAGGGCTTCATCCCCGCAAACCAGCAGCCCTGTGGTTGCGGTCTGCGGACCGGCATAGGCCTGAATCTGGGTATTGGCAGGAAGACGAAAACGATCGGCCTTGCCTTCTATAGTCCTCACGTTCAGGATTCCCACATACACCTGATCACCAAACAGGTAGTGACCATAGTAGATATCCATATATTTGCAGAGACGCGGATTATAGTTCAGTAAATCCTCATGGTTCATGACAGCCACACCATCCAGCAATACCAGTGTATTGCCGTCATTCTGTCGAGAGGTAAATTCATCGAACATAGTGACATACGATTTGCCATTCATCTGAGTGGTGCTGCATTCCTTTACATATTCCGTAAATGTTTCCTTGAAGGAGTTGAAACGCTTATAGTCGTCCATGTCATAATGACGTGTCATCCTGTACTTGTGAAGTCCTTCCACTGGAGTGATTCTACGCTTCAGACTGTCTGTGCCCATGTGGCGGGAAGCCTGGAGACCCAGGCTGCGCTCCACCAGGGATGATTCCTCTGAGGCGGCTATCTCCAAAGTCGGAAGCTGGATCAGTCTTGGGCTTACGTACGGAGACTCCAGTTCTATGCTACCTCCGGCATCCACTCCCGTATAAAGGGTTTCTACACCACTGAGCAGCGGTGTGCGGAAGACAACCTTGCCATCACTGACTTCACCGGGATAGTAATGTATGGCAGGACTCAGGAAAGAAAGATTGGCATGGGTAGCAGGAACACCTGTTGCCGACCTATATGTTCCGGTAACCAGCTGACTCTCAACTTCGGGCTCTATACCCAAATCCCTCAGGGGCTGGGGAGAAATACCCCCTAACTGGGCGAAGCGATAACCGTCCTGACGGGCAACAGAGACCGACACACGGGTGACCTGTGGCAGACTACCCAAGACTATGTTTACCTTCTCTCGTGAAGCGTAAGTGGACTTATCTGTTGTCACAGCCAGGTTCCCCTGGGTAGGAAGAGTCACAGGATTCTCACCATTACGGAGTGAAACCTGGTCTTTTCCTTCCTCATAGCGCAGAGTGTTAAGTACAGCAATCTCCTTGGAGTAAAAGGCTTCTTCTCCCAGATTCTGCATATTCCGGGTATAGGCACGCAACTGGTAACGTCCGCTTGGCAAGGTGAACGGCAGGTCCAGTACACCCTGGGCACTGGCATCCTTCAGTTCCACCATACAGCGGGCATCGTTCACTTCGGTTCCTACCAGTTCCACATAGGCTATCCGGCTGCCTTGCTGAGGTTGGTTCTTCTCATTCACAGACCAAAGGCGGAACCAGAGTCTCTCTCCTGAGAGATAGAAGTCCTTGTCGGTCTGGCACTGAATATATTCCTGGAACGCTCCCTGCGCAAGAACGTTTGCCATGCCCAAGATGAGCATGCACAACGTCATTATGTTTCTTTTCATGTTTCCAGACATTTAGAATTTAACATTGAAGCTGGCATATGGAATGGGGCTGCCAAAGACACTCATACGGTAGCCCTTGATGTCACCGTCCTCACTCTTGAAGTAGATGCTGTATACGTTCTTCCTGCCTGTGAGGTTGTAAACTCCCACGGTAAAGAAGGTGTGTGTCCTAGCCGTGATGCGGTGTGTAGGCTTGATATTGAACGAGAGGTCCATGCGGAAATAATCCGGAATACGTGCAGCATTACGATCCGTATAGAAGAACGTGTAGGCATTGATGGTATGGTCATATACCTTGCTCACAGGCAGGGTAAGTGGACGTCCCGTACTGTAGTCCATATTCAGTGACATGCTGTAGCGCTGGGTGAAGCGGTAGTTTCCCACCAGCTTGAACTCATGCGGCTTGTCATAGTCGGCATTGTACCAGTCACCTCCGTTTACCGGTGAGATGATCCTTGGGTCGTTCTGCTGCAGCTGCGTGCGGCTGTAGGTGTAGCTCACCCATCCGTTCAGCTGTCCTTCCGTGCGCTTGGCCATGATTTCCACGCCATAGGCACGGCCGTGGGTAGGCACCACGTCAGTCTCCAGGTGGCTGTTCATGATGAGCTTTGCACCGTTCCGGTAATCCAGGTAGTGATCCATCGTCTTGTAGTAGCCCTCCAGGCTCAGCTCTATGTTGTTTCCTTCGAGGTTACGGTAGAGTCCCATGGAGTACTGCACGCCTGTCTGGGGTGCGATATAGGCATCGCTCAGTTTCCAGCTATCGGTAGGTGAAGCCACCAGCGTGTTGCTCAGCCTGTGGATGTACTGGCGCATGCTGTTGACGCCAGCCTTCAGGGAGAGGTTGTCGGTGAAGGCATAGCGCATGCTAGCACGGAACTCCGGCCCCATATAAGTCTTGAAGCTTCCGCTCTCTGTTGTCACGCCAGTCTTGTTTGCGAGCTGCGGCAGGACTCCATCCTCGTAGGTGTTATAGGTACGAGGTCCCATGGCCGAGAAGAGGCTCAGGCGCACGCCTGCATTCAGGCTGAACCTGTCAGTCACCTCCCATTCCTCGTTGATGTAGGCAGCCGCCTCCAGTGCCTTCTCCTGCTGCAGACGGTCAGCGTTGTAGAGAGATTCTGTGGTATAAGGTTTCACCTCGCCCGGCATCACACTATAGAATATGCCGTTCAAGCCAACGTTAATCTTGTGGTGTTCCCATTCCTGATGCAGGTAGTCCAGCCGTCCGAACTGCTGCCCGATTCTGTACTTCAGGGTATAAGCATCATAAGGGTTATCATACTTTGAGGTACTGTAGTCATAGTGATCCATGCCTGCAGTGAACGACAGCGGAGAGTTCTCTCCGAACACATGCACAAATTTCAGGGAAGCATTGGCATTGCGGTAGCCGTATTTCTGCCCTTCCTCAAAACTGAAGCGGTCTGAGCTGTAATAGCCGCTCAGGTACAGGTTGTCACGCACGGAGAAGTTGTGTGAGAGCAGCAGGTTTGCATCATAAAATCCGGCAGAGCCGTCGCGATAGCCGCTCTTCTCCGGGATGATGCCCAGGATCCAATCGCTGTAGGTAGCGCGTCCGCCCAGCAGCAGAGAGGTCTTCCCCTTCCGGATAGGACCTTCCAGATTCAGGCTGCTGGTGAGCAGACCCAGGCTGATGTCACCGGTATATTTCTCCTTGTTCCCTCGCTTGGTAGTAATATCCAGCACCGAAGAGATGCGGCCGCCATAGCGTGCAGGGATACTGCTCTTGTAGAGCTGCATGTCATCCACCAGATTTCCGTTGAAGGCAGAGAAGAACCCGAAGAGATGGCTGGGGTTATAGACAGTATTGTCATTGAAAAGAATCAGATTCTGGTCGGTAGCACCACCTCGCACGCTCATGCCGCTGGTTCCCTCACCCATGGTCTTCACACCTGGCAATGTCTGCACCACCTTCAGTACATCCATCTCGCCAAAGGCAGTTGGAATGGTCTGCATATCTTCCATGGAAAGGCGGTGGACACCCATCTCCACGCCCCGCACGTTATCCAAACGCCCTGCGGTGATGGTCACCTCATCCAGATCGTACATCTGCTCTTCGTTACCTGTCACACTCACGGCATTCTGCTGGCTCTCCAGCAGGCTGCTGTATTCCTTCTCGGTCTGCCGGCGCTGCAAAACTGTCAGTGCAGGAATCTGCGACACCATGTACTGATTCTTCAGCACATACACCGTCTTGCCGCTCACGGTGGCATTCAATTCTGTTCCCTTGAGCAGTTGGATGAGCAGCACCTTCATGTCCTTCACTTCACCCTCTGTCGGCTGTACGGTAATTCCTGCCACATCCTGCGGAAGGTAGTAAATCTTCACTCCGGCCTGCTGCTCCACACTCTGCACTGCCTGTTCCAGCGGCTGCCCCTCCACACGGATATGTTGGGCGTTCATGGCGCTGCTGCAGAGCAAACCGGCTACTAACAGCTTCAGCTTTTTCATCGTATCTTGTTTTTCTTTTTATTCATGATCATTCGGCCACCACGCTGGCTTGTCCTTTGTTCCTCCAGTGAGCAGGCAGTTGATACTCGAAGGGGAGAAAGAACGGTCATTGTCCGTGATTTCTGTAGGGTATTGAGCTACAATTGCTGCACCCTTATTCAGACGGCCCAGGAGAACAGCAGCATAGCCTTCGGTATATATAGGGCGACCTTCCTCTGTTCCGCTCACCCAGCTGGTCTTCATTTTCAAATCGGAAGCCTGGATAAAGAAACGTTTCATGGTGGTGTTGGATGCTGAGACAAATCCCCTGACCTTAATCTGTGGATGGGTCTTGCAGGTAATGTTTCCATAGACCTCTGTAGGCATAGGCGCAAAGAGAGAACCCATCTCTTCAGTGTTAGACTTCATCTGGCTGTAGTATTCATAGGCCTCCCGTGAGAGACAGCTCTGATATACGGTTATGCAGTACAGTTCCTGTAAATCCGGGGTGTCCAGAGTGAGTTTCTTTATCACATGTTCCTTTACTCTATTTTCAGACAACTCATCGGTAGAATATATCATAATTTCATGGGAATCACGGTGGGACCAACAGCGATAATACGGATTTGATGTACGGGTAACCTCCGGATAGACGGATTTTGAATATAATAAGTAACCGTCGTAAACCCTCAGTTCTCTCATATCAAACAGGGCATGGTACTCATAGTCTTCCTCAAACGTCCACATGAAAAAGGGTGTATTCGACTTTTCGCCTTGCGTGCTGACCCAGATGTTTACCTCACCATTTTTCACATCCTCTGTATATCCAATCTCGTCAATATCCAAGGATAGTTGCAAGGGTTGATAATCCGACTCATAGATTTCTCCGTCATATTCCACCACGAGTTTGTACCGAGCATCCTCGTTCAGTATGCCAGTCTGTATAACATAGGCTCCGTCTGAAGAGTAGTCAGCATCATCAGTCTTGAAACCACTTTCAGAAAGAATATAAACCTTGGCACCTATAACAGAAGACAGATTTTTCCCGTCCATTCCTATGGTCTTCATTACATAAACAATGGATTCAGTTCCAGAAAGAATCTTACCCTCTATGTAGAGCTGTTCTGTATATTCTTCTGCAATTTCATCTGGCAAGGCGTATTCCTGAATACAAGAGGAGAGCGTAATTAAACCTGTCAGGATTATAAAAAATATTCGGAACGCGTTGGTACTTTTCACAACTAGTTTTAAAAAATAATTTAACAATGCCTTTATACTATCTCTTCACTACTGTTCCATCTTATTGGATTAATCGTTCTTAGAAATAATTGAAACATAACCTATTAGGTATGTTCATCATGATATGCAATCGGAGCAATCAAACCTATGAGGTTCTGCAAAACCTCTGCATCTCATTAATAGACAAGGCACAGACACACTTGTATGCCCTGTTTAATTAGAATTATATCAAAGGTGTCAAAGACACTCGATTTTCCTCTTTTTATTGGAATGTGAATGACGAGGTTTTGCAAAGTTAAAAACAAAAAATGAAAAAGCAAAAGATTTTGATGATTTTCTATAATTTTTCAGCAAATGAAAAGAGAAATGCAAGATTGGGGTGCCTTTAAAGCCACATTATTATAAGGGAATATTCCAAAAGTGGGAATCTGTTCGCCCCAAGTAAGAATCACAGAATCGTGAATTCTTGAAGACAATTTTGGCACGGAATCATGCTAGGGCGGTATCAAGATTGGAAATAGTGTGTCAGGGGACAGGTCCTTTGAACCTAATGCCGAAAAAACCTTATTAATAATTTATACGTGTGCGCTCGGGCAGGGGAATATCCTCTGCCTTTGTTATGTGTACGAAGCATTTTTGATGGTATATAAAATTATGATCAAATGTATCAAAATAGCCCAAACCAATGATTGGCAATGACGCCGATGTTGATGGCGTAATTATACATAATGGTATCTCCTATTAGCAAG
>JAUNHZ010000135.1 GCA_030523705.1 Bacteroidales bacterium | reverse complement strand
TCAAACTCTGTTCCAGAAGCCTAAAGCAACGAGTTTGGGGTGAATGAAGAACAAAGTTCCCTCTAACCGTAAGTAGGGCCAGAATTATCAAATTTTACTCCAATTCAATTTTTTTTCGCTTAATACTTGCAAACTGGGGCTTGAATTGCGTATATTTGCCATCAAAAGTTCAATAAAGATTATGAAAAGTATGAAGACTATAGTTATTGCATTCATTTTGAGTTGCTTAAGCGCTTCTGCAATGGCACAGACCGTTAAGTCTCATGTTGTAGAGGCTGGTGGAACTGGACCATTTAAGGCCGAGGTGGTTTGTGATTCTTCGCTTCCTACACATACAGTCTATCGTCCTCAGGACATGAAGGCTGCAGTGGAGGCTCAAGGTAAGCTCCCTGTGATTCTCTATGCCAATGGTGCTTGTGCAAACAACAATCAGCAGATGCGTTTGTTGCTGAATGAATTATGCTCTTATGGTTATGTTGCTTTGGCTATTGGCCCATACGATGAAATTTCATCAGTGGACAACTGGAAAGAAGTTTTGCTGACATCATACCCTGAGGGTAAGCAGGTAGTTCTGGCCAATGGAGAGAAGATGGCTCCTCCAACTGCCGAGGAGGTAGAGGCAGCCAAGAAAGCTCGTGAAGCTAAATGGAAGAGCGAAATGGCTCCTCAGTCTGCTAAGAAGGGAAAGAAGGCTGCTCCTGTACCTGCTCCATTCCGCCCATATAACCGACAGCTGCTTGAGGCTTTAGATTGGCTGACCGATCAGAATGCAAATCCAAATTCTGAGTATTATCACATGATAGACCTGGATAAGGTTGCTGCAATGGGCCAGTCTTGTGGTGGTGCCATGGTTCTAGGCGTTTCTCATGATCCCCGTATTAAGACTTGCGTGATGCTGAACACAGGTATTGGCCAGATGGAGATGAATGGAGTAAGCAAGACTTCACTTGCCAGTGTCCATACCCCTATGTTCTACATGATTGGTGGTAAGACCGATGTGGCATTCTTGAATGCAGCCGATGATTTTGCTGCTTTAAATCATGTCCCTGTGGTAATGTACAACAGTAATGATGGTCATAATGGAACTTATTATGAAGCACATGGAGGCGCATTTGCCGATGCTGCTCATCGTTGGCTAGACTGGCAGTTGAAAGGCCAGATATCTCGCAGTGCCTTCTTCCTAGACGATGAGTTTGTTTCCAAGCTGCATCCAGATTGGACTTTCCAACGCAAGAATTTCTAAAGTTTTTCACCAGGAATCCTGACTTTCAAGCTATCCAGAGGACGTAAGACAGCGAAGCACAACTGATAATGATCCACAGCAAGATGCCTTGAATGAGTGGACGGATGCCCACAGCTTTCAATGTGTCCCAGGTTAGACCTGCACCAATAAAGAAGAGGGAGAGGGTAATCATGTGCTTAGCAAACTTGCTGATGGCATGCGTTATGGTCTGTCCCAATTCAAACTGTGAGAAGAGGAAGGTGTTCAAGATAATGGCGATGATAAACCAAATGATGAAATTTGGAATTACCTGATACCATTTCTTTTGGGCGCCTTCTTGATTTTTTAAGCGACTGCTGAAAAAGAAAGGGGTAGCTACTGCTAAAACAGCTATCCACAAAGCTCTGGTAAGTTTTACGGTGGTGGCAACTTGGAGAGCTTCCTCGCCATACACGCTACCGGCTCCAACTACACTGGAGGTATCATGAATGGCAATTGCAGCCCATGTTCCGAATGCATGCTGACTCATATCCAACCAATGGCCGATAGGAGGGAAGATGAACAGGGCAATGGCATTCAGCACAAATACTACACCTAATGCTACTGACATGCTCTCTGCTTTAGCCTTGATGACTGAACCTGTAGCTGCAATAGCAGAACCACCACAGATAGCTGTACCTGAACTGATTAAGTAACTTGTCTGCCAATCTACCTTCAGTAGTTTCTGACCAATGAACCATCCTAATCCTAATGTCCCGAATACAGATACCAAGGTTATCATCATTCCATCAGCTCCCGATGCTACTGCACTCTGAAGGGTCATGCCAAATCCCAGACCTACTACGGAATACTGCAATAGTTTCTTTGACATGGTCTTAGTGAAGGTAGGGAAAGCCTTGCCAATGATCAAGGCAAATGCCAAACCTAACAACAGAGCCACAGGAGAGCTTACCCATGTACCTATCCATGATAATCCACCCAAGTTGAGACCAAAAGTCTCTACGCAAAAGCCTATTAGTAAGCTGATAGCTAAAATGCTAACCAATGCAATGTAAAGAATTTCTTTCTTTTTCATGTGATTTAATTTGTATTATGGCTACAAATTTACAGTTTTTCTTGGAGATGTGTATACTTTATTCCATTTTACTAGTTAAGATTTCGCAAATATTGTCTTGGAAATTTCGTCCAGTCTCAGCATTTAGTCCTTGATTCATAATGGAGAAGATAATAAGATGTCCATTTGCTGTCTCTGTATAGCCGGTGAGCGATGTCACACCTTTTCGGTTCAATGTACCGGTTTTGGCTGCAACTTTACCTAGTGCCGATCCTTTGTTCATACGCCAGTGAAGGGTGCCACTACGTTCCGGATCGCCAGCTAGTGGAAGCGCTTCTTCTTGCAGATAGGTAGCTAGTTCTGGCTTGGTAATGGTATAGCGCATAAGGGTTGTGAAGAAACGGGCACTTAACTGGTTGTCTGGAGATAGGCCACATCCATCTATAATTTTGGTGTGAATAGGAATCAGGCCTAACTCTTTCTGTATGAAATCATTCAGAACTTCTCCACAGTAGTTTTGTCTCGCGTTTAACCAGGTCCATAGGCATTGTGCTAAAACATTATCGCTGTATAGAAGCATTGGAGTACAAATCTCTTGTAACTCATGTTGCTGCAGGGTGATATGCTGCCAGTTTCCTACAGCTTTCACAGGGGTAGTGGAATAGACCCTGATTCCTGCTTGCTTGAGTGCATATAGCAGCGACTGCCTTACCTCTTTTTCTCCTCGGAATAGGATTGGAACAGACTCCTTACGCATATCGTATCTGCCCCAAGAGTCATGCATTTCCAGTGGTCTTGGAGATTGCAACTGTAATTTCAAATGTCCGCAAACTTCTTCAATGCCATTGTCTTGCAGTGCCTGGATAACCCATTCCCAATCTCGTATGAGTGGGTCTGCATCGGCCTTTAAGCAGAGGTCTCCATAGAGAATATGGTTCTCTATCTGCCCCTGATAGGATAGGGAGGTCAGTAGTTCATGGTGAATGCCAAACCTGCTGAGTGCGGTAATACCCGTTAGGAGCTTGATGCACGATGCGGGAGGCATGTACATATCTGGGTTTTGGGTATAGAGGTAGTCGTGAGCTGTTGCATCGTATACGGATATACCGATGTGCTCTGTGGTTATACCGCATTGTTGGATGTATCGCTCAACTTGCTCTGCTAACTCATAGTCCGTGGAAGGGTAGGTGGTTGGAACAGGTGTGTGTTTGTACCAACGCATACCTATGAGCATAAACAGAAGGAGCAGGAGTCCGATGACCCCTGCTCTAATTCTGCTTAAATATTTGGTTTTCTTCTTTCTCACTTGACTGTCAAGGTCTGCTTCTTCACGTCGCGAGCATTAGGACCAATCTGGATTTCAAAATCTCCAGGTTCACAAACATACTGCAACTCGTGGTTATAGTACTTCAAATCTTCGGCAGTCAGGGTGAACTCTACTGTCTTTTCCTCACCAGCTCTCAAGGCAATCTTCTGGAATTTCTTGAGTTCCTGAACAGGACGGGTGCTGGTGGCAATGACATCGCGGATGTACAACTGCACAGTTTCCTTACCATCGCGAGAACCGGTGTTCTTAACGGTTACACTTGCCTTAACAGAACCGTCCATTGGCATTTCTGCAGCAGAAAGAGTTACATCGCTGTACTCGTAAGTGGTGTAGCTCAAGCCATAACCGAATGGGTAGAGCGGACCGTTCACTACATCCATATAGTTACTCTTGAAACGGATGTAAGATGCGGTATCGCTATCGTGTGGACGGCCGGTGTTCTTGTGGTTGTATGAGTATGGCAACTGACCCAATACGCGTGGGAAGCTGGTAGTCAGCTTAGCACTTGGGTTAGCATCGCCAAAGAGTACGTCGGCTACTGCATGTCCACCTTCGATGCCTGGGAACCAAGCATTCAGGATGGCAGGTACATGCTCATCTTCCCATGACAGGATTAATGGTCTTCCGGTGAATACCACTAACACAACTGGCTTACCCGTAGCAACCAACTGCTTGAGCAGTTCCTCCTGTGGAGCTGGGATGACTGGGTTAGAACGAGAAGTACCCTCACCATTCATGTTGGCATTCTCTCCTAATGCAGCTACAACGATATCTGAACTCTTAGCTACACGTACAGCTTCTGCTATCAACTCTGCTTGGCTGCGGGCATGAACGGTGCTTGTGCTACCGTTTCTTGCTAAGCCCATACCTCTTCCGGCAACCACCTTCTCCAGGTTCTCGTCATCGAGCAACCAACTGCCTTCTGCATATAGAACACTACCACCTTGTTCTGCAACTGCCTCTTCCAGACCTTGCTTCAGGGAAACAGCCTTGCGGGACTTAGAGTAACCGCTCCAAGAGCCTACCATATCATTTGCTCTATCAGCCATAGGTCCTACCAGGGCAATCTTGGCATTCTTAGCTAAAGGCAGCAAATTATTCTCGTTCTTGAGCAGTACCTGACAGTCTTGTGCTGTTAGTCTAGCTTGATCTACATGTGCCTGTGCTCCAGGAATCTCCTCGGAACGCTTGAGATCCAGATACTTGTATGGGTCATCGAACAAACCTAATTTATATTTTGCTTCCAAGATACGGCGACAAGCTGTATCAATATCCTGCTGTGATACTAAACCGTTCTCCAGGTTCTCCTTGGTATATTTTGACAGATATTCACTAACCATATCCATATCGATACCAGCTTTCAAGGCGCGAGCTGCTACGGTAGGCTCATCGCCAATACCGTGGTTAGTCATTTCCATGATACCGGTATAGTCGGTCACAATGAAGCCATCGAATCCCCATGTATCGCGAAGCAATTCGTTCATGAGATAGTTGTTGGCTGTAGCTGGAATGCCCTCGAACTCGTTAAAAGAAGCCATGTATGAACCTGCTCCAGCCTCACAAGCAGCCTTATAAGGGAGCATGTAATCGTTTAAGGCACGCTGACGTGACATGTCCACGGTGTTATAATCGCGACCAGCCTCGGCAGCACCATAGAGTGCATAGTGCTTCACGCAAGCCATAACGTTATCATTATGAGTCAGATCACCGTCTGTCTGGTAACCCTTGACAAAAGCTTTGGCAATCTCACCACCTAAATATGGATCTTCACCAGCACCCTCGGCAATACGTCCCCAGCGTGCATCGTGACAGATATCTACCATTGGAGAGAACACCCAGTTGATACCAATTGCCGAAGCTTCAACGGCAGAGGTACGAGCCATCTTCTCAATCAAATCCATATCCCAAGAGGTTGAAAGAGCCAAAGGAATAGGGAAAGAAATATCAGAGCCGTGGATTACGTCGAAACCGAAGATCAATGGAATACCTAAGCGTGATTTCTCTACGGCAATCTTTTGAACCTCCAGCATCTGTTTGGTGTCACGCATACCGAAGAGACCACCAATCTCACCATTGGCAATACGTTTGCCCATTTCAGATTCCTCTGTTCCCTGGCCTTCACCTGCGACGAAACCACCAGAGACAGGAAGATTAAGCTGACCAATCTTTTCTTCAAGTGTCATTTTGCTCATCAGGTCTGAGATGAAACTATCCATCTCTGTTCCTTTCTGTGCACAACTTGCAAATGACATTACGAGCATAAGACTGAATGCCCGGCTCAACCATTTGAATACATTCTTTCTCATTTTATTTATTGTTTTAGGTTAAATAATTCTATGCAATGCAAATTTACGATTTTTTATTTTTTATTCTAGTGTATTTTCAACAAATTCTGCTATCTTCGCAATATGAAAAGAATTTTCACTAACGACAAGGCTATTTTAGCTGTCATTTTCTTGAATTCTCTGCTGATATTCTTAGAGGAATCTAATTTTTCGAGTGTTTGGATTACTACACTCGATACGCTGTGTCTGTTGTTTTTCCTCTTGGAGATGTGTTTTAAGATCAGTGAGATGGGTTTTGTCGGCTATTGGAAGAATGGATGGAATTGTTTGGATGGTTTGCTGGTTATTTTAGCATTGCCAACATTGATTGCTAATCTGTTCCCCGTGGAGCTTACAGATTTCTCCTTCTTCTTGATTATGCGATTGTTCCGTGTGTTCAGGGTTTTCCGACTGGTACACTTGTTCCCGCATTTCAATTCCATTGCAAACGCCTTTAAACTGGCCATGAGAGAGAGTCTCTCTCTGTTGGTGGGCTATGTGATTACCATCTGCATTTTTGCACTGATGTCGTGTGCTATGTTCCATGACGCAGCTCCTCAGTATTTTGGTGATCCGTTTGATTCGTTGTATAGTATTTTCAGGATGTTTACCATAGAGGGCTGGTATGATATACCCGATGCTATCTATGAGCATATTACGCCTACTTTCCGTTTCTTGGTCCGTCCTTATTTTGTGTTCATCCTTGTTGTTGGTGGCATTATTGGTATGTCCCTGCTGAACTCGGTGTTTGTAGATGCTATGGTGAGCGACAATAACGATGACATTAAAAATAAGTTGGATGAACTGGAAAAGAAACTGGACCAGATTCTCAAGAATCAGGAGGAGAACAAATAAGAAAAGATTATGAAGAAATTCGGACTAATACTTATAGCATTATTCTATATATCCTTAATTTCGCAGCACTATAACATTAAACATATTTTAAGGTCCTGA
>JAUNHZ010000134.1 GCA_030523705.1 Bacteroidales bacterium | reverse complement strand
GATCTTAATTTGGCTCTCACAGAAAAGAACGTTGACAAGACAATAATCATCAGGAGTGAACTCCACAATAAAACAGAACTTAGCATAACCTTACTTTTTTATATTAAACATCACTATTATCCACAAGCCCAAATCACCAAAACTTGAGCCGTAATCACGCGCAAAAACATGGATAAAGGGTAAACGGTGGAATAAGCCACGGCTGCCTGATCATTTCCACTAATGCTATTGCTATAGGCCAGTGCGGGCGGGTCTGTAGTTGCGCCAGAAAGAATTCCAGAGATGGTAAAATAGCTCAGCTTACACCAATATCGACCAATGACACCAACTGTCAAGCACGGGATTATGGTAATCAGAAAACCTATCAAAATCCACCAATATCCACCATGAATTACCGTATCCCAGAAACCATTTCCAGCACTCAACCCAACACTGGCCATGAAGAGACAGATACCAATCTCTCGCATCATCAGGTTGGCCGAGGAAGTAGTATACGTAATCAACTTTAAGTTTGAGCCAAACTTGCTGATTAAAATGGAGACAATCAATGGACCACCTGCCAATCCGAATTTGAAACTGACAGGCATTCCCGGCAGAAAGATGGGCATGCTGCCAAATAAGACACCTACAGCTATGCCCAGGAAAATAGCCATCACATTCGGTTGGTCTAATTTCTTTACAGAATCACCTAACATATCCTGCACTTTCTGAACACTCGATTGTTTTCCTACCACAGTTAAGCGGTCGCCTAGCTGAAGCACTAACCCAGCGTCGGCAATGAAATCTACACCCGCACGTTTCACACGCGTAATGGCTACGTGGAATGTCTCCGACAATGCCAAATCACCTAAACGCTTACCGTTAAGCTTGGGGTTTGTCACCACAATCCTTCCACAGACAATGTCTTTCGTCTCAGAAATACTGTTCCATTCCTTTTGGCTCATTTCATTTATGCTACCACCTATCAAGGTCTGGAAAATTTTCACATCTGCAGGTGCGCAAACCAGATACAGGAAATCGCCCTCTCCCACACAAGTCTTACCACTCACCGTTTCCACATCTCTTGTGTCTTTATGGAGAATGCGACTCATAATGACCCTGCGGCCTGCTATTTCCTGTATTTCTTTTACGTTTTTCCCAAAAACAGCTTGGTTTTGCACTTGAAGAGTCACGGCAGTCAAGGTTTCAGAGTTGTTCTTATTATTCTGTGCAAATAGGTTTTGCTCAGCTTTAAGATCAATACGGAATATATATTTCAGCAAAATGATGCAAAGAATTATTCCGGTGACTCCTAATGGATAAGCCATAGCATATCCTTGTGCAAATAGAGCATTGCTGGAACCTTGCTGCAAATCGGAATAGGTTTGCTGCGCTGCTCCCAAACCTGGAGTATTGGTTACTGCTCCATATAGCACACCTATCATGGCAAAAACGTCTTGGTTAAATAGGTATGCAAATACAACGGTGAGGCCTACCGCCATCAGAATCATTCCGCTAGCCAACAAATTATAAGTCACACCACCTTTTCGGAAAGAGGAGAAGAAACCGGGGCCAACCTGCATACCTATGGAATAGATAAACAATATCAAACCAAATTCTTTCACAAAGTGGCTAGTGCAATCATCTAACTGTAACCCCATAGCGGAAGCAAAAATACCCACAAACAAAATCCATGTCACTCCCAGAGATATACCACACACCTTTATTCTTCCCAGAAAAAGCCCCAAGGCAATCACTAACGCCACCAATAATATAGAGTGAGCCACGCTAGGTTCCCAAAGCATCATTGAAATCCAATTCATATCCATTTCCCTTACATGTTTTTTGAAACTTGACCCTGACATGGTGTCCCATGCCAGGAGAACAAGTTCAAATCAATTCAATCTTGTGCAAAAATGCGGTGCAAAGGTACCGCTCTTCCCAATACATTCCTACCGTTTTTTATCCTTTGTTCCGATAAGAGGTTCTTGAAATTTCCTATTGTTCCTTACCGTTTGCCGATAACGGTTATCGCTATTTTTCTTGCTTTTCTGCCTAAAAATGCGTAACTTTGCCCCAACCTTAAATAAAACATAAATCTATGGTCAAAAGATTACTCTTCATACTGCTCTATATCTGTACCACAGCAGCATACGGTCAAGAATTCAGTGTTTACTCAGAAGGACTCATCAACAGTATCAAGCCTGATGGCTGGCTAAAAGAGTTCCTGGTACGCCAGAAAACAGGAATGACTGGACACCCTGAGGCTATAGCCTATCCTTATAACACGTGCCTTTGGAATGGCGATATCCCAAGAAACCGGGATTATGGACAAGACTGGTGGCGCTATGAGCAGACAGCCTATTATACCGATGGCCTTCTGCGCTTGGGGTATCTGCTGAACGACCAAGAGCTTATCCAAAAAGGAGAAAGTGGAATCACTTATACCATGGAGCATGCACAGCAGAACGGACGCTTAGGTAATCCTGTCATCTCATCGCTTTGGCCTATGGTAGTCTTTGCTCGTGCCATGATGGCTGATTATCAGTATTCTAAAGATGAGAAAATCATAAACGCATTGGAAAAGCATTACCTGAGCCTGAATGAAAAAGACCTTACCGTTGGCCGCCGTCACATCCTGAACCTAGAAGGTATACTATGGGTGTATGGGCATACGCACAACCCTAAATTGCTGGAACTTGCCCGGAAAGCATACGCCATAGGAGGCTTTGAAATGGATGCCAAGGCGGCAGGCAGCGATGATTATATCCACCTACATGGCGTGACTTATGCAGAGATGCTGAAAGTGCCTTTGCTCCTTTATGCCTATACGGGCGACAAAGAGTATCTGCGCTTAGCCTTGAATGCAGAACGAAAGCTGACACGTGACCACATGCTCCCCGATGGTGTCTATACCAGTGCGGAGTTTACTGAGGGAAAGGATATTGACATAGCCCATGAGACTTGTGACATAACGGACTACACGTGGTCCCTGGGTTACTATCTGACTGTCACGGGTGAGGCTGAATGGGCCGACAAGATAGAGAAAGCTATCTTCAATGCCGGATTAGGCAGCGTGACCAAGGATTTCAAATCCCTGCAATACTTCTCTTCAGTAAACCAGTTTATTGCTACAGGGAACTCAGATCTGAACAATTTCAAGAAAGGTTCTACCTGGATGGCCTACCGCCCTACACATGAGACCGAATGTTGCGCAGGAAACGTAAACCGCTTCATGCCAAACTATGTCTCACGCATGTGGCTCCGGGGAAAAGATGATGCTATCGTAGCCGCACTCTATGGTCCATCGAGCATCCGTTTCCAGTGCAATGGCAGCACTTGTGAGATTCAAGAAAAGACAAATTATCCGTTTAATGAGGACATTATATTTGAGTTCAAGCTTAGCAGGGATACAGAAATCCCATTTGTTTTCCGTACCCCTAACTGGTGCAAGAATGCACAGGTTCGTTTGAATGGAAGACCGGTGAAGGACATCAGCCTTACCCCAGGTACATTCTCTATGCTGAAGGGGGTTTTCCGCAATGGAGACCGACTGACCTTACATTTCGACATGCCTGTTGAACTCTGTGACGTTCCTGATCAGGGTGTCTATTTCATGCGTGGCCCATTATTGTACTCCTATGCCATTCCTTCTAATAAGGTAGAGGATAAAACGGTCTATGAGAACATGAACGGAAAGGTTTCTGGCAATCCGGATTTCAAATGCTGGAGCATCACTCCTGCTGCCCCATTCGGCTATGCCGTGAAATTAGACCAAGACCCCGCATCGGGCACCAAAAGCATAAAGCTTAAAGGAAAAGTCACAAGAATGCAAGAAGGTGCATATCCATTTGACCTAGAACATGCCCCTGTGAAAATCACACTTCCGGTACATGCCATCAAATGGGATTTGCTGGAAAACCGCTACAATCCAGAACTCCCTGCCTTAGACTCCCTGGAGTTTACCGGAAAGAAAGGCACCATAGAGTTAGTTCCTTACGGCTGCACGGAATTGAGACTGACGGTGTTCCCTTGGTTTAAGTAATTAGTAATCCCCATACCCGCAATAGATATCATCCAGTTCATAAGTAAGGCTCTCAAATGTAGAGAACAACGAGTCACCCCACTTGTCTTTCTTGCCATGGAAATCTCGGTATTCCAAGAACGCCGATTCATTCCAGAGCTTAAAATCAAGCTTGTCAAAATAGCCGCTATAGTCACTTAGATTATCACCTGAAAAATGTGGGACATTGGTATTACCAAACCAGTCCTCGTGCATCATCTGGCGGGCAAAAGGCTCAAACCTAGTGTCTTTCAGCAGTAAATGATGGCGTAATACACTCCACACGCAGAACCATTTGTTCTTCTTGTCCACCTGGTATAACATTTCTCTGATTCTGTCGCGAAGTTCTTCCAAATTCACGGTACGGCCATTCACCTGTGTATGGAAAACCTCATTATAAAGGCCTGCCTTCACCTTTTTAGGATGTTGTAGTTCATACATCATGCCATGCAGCAGTTCACATTTAGCCAAAACCTGTGTCAAGGCTTGAAGATCCTCCTTGGGAAGCGTATGCCCTATGATATCATACACTATCTTCTCAGGGTCCTGGCTGTTCTTCATAAAGCTAAGTTGCAGAGATTCTGGGACTTCTTGCACCAGTTTCTTCTCTGCTTGGCGCAACTGTTCCAGAGAAAGGGGCTGACCGTCATTATCATACTCCAGTCGGGTACGGTAAGTGAGCAGTTTCTGACCACCTTCCTCCGATGCCGCATATTGCTGAATGATTTCCAAGAAAATACGCTCTACCTGCTCTCCACTCAAGTCGTGTGAACACCTATCCATACAGCGCTGGAAATGGTAATTCAAATAACACACATAGACCATGAGGCGATAGATATTGCCAAAACGCTCCATGGATGTCTCTCCGGGATAGTTCTTCTGGCCTTGCAGTGGCTTGACTTCGAACACCTTATTCACCAGCTCGCGAATAGATTCAAACTGATTCACTTCCATACCATCCTGTATCAAGAAATTCTGAAGCCGAGGAAACACATCGTTGATTCCACCATCATAATAAGGTAGCTTCACTCCGTTTAGTCTATTCTCGCCACGCATTTCACGGGTAACATCCATGATAAAAGGACAGAACACCTCATGCATCAGCCTTTCAAAAGCTTTTAGATAGGCTGCGTTCTTTTTAAAGCGTTCCAACACGATGTCTTGTTGCTGTGCAACCCAGTCAAGATCAGCCATATAGAAAAGGCGCGCTCCTTTCCGGCACAAGGAATGGAGGTCTATGGAGAGTTCCAACGCACTGTAATCTCGCCATCCCTTGGCGAGTTGTTCAGTCATCTGGAGAAACACATCCAGCTGACGCTCATATATCTCATAATTGAGTGTGGTTTCTATTTCTTGTGTATTCATTCGTTTCTTCTGTAAAGCATAACCGAATTACATTTTTCGTTGGTTTATCACCCGTACTATTTGTCATAAGTTCTCACGTATCCACAGGCTGAAGAAATAATCGTAAATGGAGAAGGTACCTAGATGATTCGTGACAATCTCTTTCTCCAATAGGGCTTCCAATGCTTTCTGTACACTACTGGATGATGCCAGTTTGTATTTGTTAATAAACTGAGCACTGGTGACCTGCACATTAGGACCCGATTTAGCCAACGCAATCAATACCATTTTTTGCTTAGAGGTCAGCCGGTAAAGTGTCTCCATGTATGTGTCTGAATTTTCACCAATGATACGGCAAATAGCCGGAAGAACGTTATCACTACTTACGGTTTCTCCTTTCCCGGTATATGTGAACAACTCATTTGCTACTTTTTGAATATACCAGGTGGTACCTTCAAACCGGTTATAGATTTCTGAGATAGCTTCTGGGGTAATGTTTTTGTCGTTACTGCGGAAATGATATTGTATATAATCTGTGTATGCAGGAAGGGGGATAGAAGAAAGAGACATGGTTGTGGCACTTTGATAAAATGGCCGTGAAGGTGAATTGAATATCTCACCCATCATTTTTCTTCTTGAACCCGAAAACACAAAACGGGCATTATTACATTTCTGAATATAAGTGCGCAGTACCGCTTCCACATTTTTCTCTTTGTAATCAGCAATTGTCTGAAACTCATCTATGGCCACCAGACATGGTTTGTCGGCCTTGGACAGGAAGTCAAATATCTCATCCAGCGAAATCTGAGGATTCTTAATATCACCTATCTCCAGATTCCATGAGGGCTTGCCGAATTCATCCAGTGTGATTCCTGTCCTGAGCGACCCAACGATTTTCAAGAACTGCGTCCAAACTTTACTTTCGCTTGATTTTAAAGTCGATAATATGTTTTTTCCCAAGGCAAAAGTGAGTTCTGATAACGATTTTGTAGCATAAATATCAACGATGAATGTATAATAGTGGTCTGCAATTTCCTTCTGTGCAAAACAGTGATGAATCAAACCTGTTTTGCCCATTCTTCTTGGGGACATCAATGCGATATGGTTACCATTGACAAGGAGTGTAGTCAAGCGTTTCGTTTCTTCAACTCGGTCGCAAAAATAAGCAGGACCGGCATAACCGTATGTGAGAAATGGATTTTTCATACTCAAATTCTGTTGATATCGAATGCAAAGATAATGCAATAATTGTTTTTATCCTAATTTGGATTATCCTTTTTACGATAATCATTCTTTACAAGTAATCATAGTGACTTAAATGGGACTAAAAGTAGTCTGCATAAATCGTTAAACTACTACTGACTCTCCTGCCCTACATGACGGACTTACCAGTCCGTAACGGCGGACCATGCAGTCCGTAACGATGGACTACGAAGTCCGCAAGTCCGTAAGGGCGGACTAAGCCCATCAACACTTATGACTGGGGCCGGTCGTCTATGATAATTGGACTTTTTCATCATTAACACCCCATCACCCCACACGGGGCATATGTACAAACTGATATACAGCAACTTAATTATGTTGGGTGTTTATTCAACACCCAACCTGACACCCCACACATCACCTCGCGGCGGCAGTGTTCACGCGTTTTG
>JAUNHZ010000133.1 GCA_030523705.1 Bacteroidales bacterium | reverse complement strand
CAAAATCCTGAGCAACTTTTTGTGGCTCAGGACCTTAAAATATGTTTAATGTTATATTGCTGCGAAATTAAGGTTATATATAGTAGGAGGAAAATAAACACATTATTTTCCTCCTACTTGATTAAGAAGCTTTGATAAATTTACTTTCCCTTTACCTCATTGGTGTAAGAATATGGGAAGTCTGCATCCTGTGTACCACGCTGGGTGTTAGGCTTGCTGTCCATCTTGAAGTTCAGCTTGCTGCCACTCAGGAGGTCACCGTAAGTTACGAAGTTCTTGGTGTAGCTCTTGCCGTTCAGCTCCAGAGTGTTTACATAACGGTTCTCATCGCTGTTCTCAGGAGCGGTGATGACCACATCCTTGCCGTTCTCCAGGTGCAGGGTAGCCTTCTTGAACAGAGGGGCACCCAGTGCGTACTGGTCGGTGCCAGGGCAGACAGGGTAGAAGCCCAGTGCGGTAAAGACATACCAAGCAGAGGTCTGACCGTTGTCCTCATCGCCACAGTAGCCGTCTGCGGTAGGAGTGTACATGCGGTTCATGGTCTCACGCAGCCAGTACTGAGCCTTCCAAGGCTGGCCTGCCCAGTCGTACAGGTAAATCATGTGCTGGATAGGCTGGTTGCCGTGTGCATAGTTACCCATGTTCATCACGGTCATCTCGGTAATCTCGTGGATAGGGAAGCCATAGTAGCTGTCATCGTATACTGGTGGAACAGAGAATACAGAATCCAGCATGTTTACGAACTCATCCTTACCACCCATCAGGTCAATCAGGCCCTGAGGGTCATGGAATACGCTCCAGGTGTAGTGCCAGCTGTTACCCTCGGTAAAGGCGTCACCCCACTTCAGAGGAGAGAATGGAGCCATGAACTCACCGTTCTCCAACTTGCCGCGCATCAGCTTGGTCTCTGGGTCGAACAGGTTCTTATAGTTGAATGAACGCTTCTCTAACGTAGCGATGTCTGCTGTGAGCTGCTTCTGGAATGCCTCGTCCTTAGCAAACTCAGGCATCTGCTGCATCTGCTTAGCCAGCTGCAGGATACACCAGTCATCGTAGCAGTACTCCAGGGTACGTGCAGCGTTCTCGTTGATCTTCACGTCGTAAGGTACATAACCCAGCTTGTTGTAGTACTCCCAACCCAGGCGGCCGGTAGAGTTAGGGTTCTCCATTACAGCGTTGCAACCGTGAATCAATCCCTCGTAAAGCGTCTTAAGGTCTTCAACCTTGGCATCCTTCAGGTAAGCATCTACCAGGATAGAGGCAGAGTTGTTACCTACCATACAGCCACGGTGGCCAGGACTTGCCCACTCAGGGAAGAAGCCAGATTCTTTATAGGTGTTGATGAGGCCTTCCTGAATCTCCTTGTTGATAGAAGGGTAGGTCAGGTTCAGCAATGGGAACAGACAACGGAATACATCCCAGAAACCAGCATCGGTGTACATGTAGCCATCCTCAATCTTGCCGTTGTAAGGGCTGTAGTGAACCACCTTGCCGTTGGCGTCGATTTCATAGAACTTGCGAGGGAAGAGCAGTGAACGGTACAAGCAAGAGTAGAAGGTACGATACTGATCCAGGGTACCACCCTCAACCTCAATACGGCCCAGCATCTTGTCCCAGGTAGTCTTGGCATTGTTCATCAGGGTGTCGAAGTTGTTGTCGCCCAGCTCCTTCAGGTTCACCTCTGCCTGCTCAGCGCTGATGAATGAAGAAGCCACCTTAGCGTGAACCAACTCACCCTTCTTGGTCTTGAAACCAATGATGGCACCCGTGTGGAAATCTGTCTGTTCCAACTGGCCTTCCTTTAAGGTTACAGGAACCTCACCGTTTGGCTTCTCTGGCTGCACGTCGTTAGAGTATGTAGCCGTGTAAGTGAATGGCTTGTCGAATACCACCACGAAATAGTTCTTGAAGTTGTCTGGCACACCACTGCTGTTGCGGGTAGTGTAACCCACAATCTTATTCTGCTCTGGAATAATCTGGATGTGAGAGCCACGGTCGTATGCATCTACAGATACATAAGAGTCGTTCTCAGGGAAGGTAAAGCGGAACATGGCAGCACGCTCGGTAGGAGTAACCTCGGCTACTACGTCATGCTCTGCAAGATAAACCTTATAATAATAAGGCTTAGCCACCTCACCCTTATGGCTGAACCAGCTGGCACGCTTTGCCTCGTCGGCCTCTGGAGCGCCGGTCATAGGCATAATGGCGAACTCTCCGTAGTCATTAATCCAAGGACTTGGCTGGTGTGTCTGTTTCAAGCCACGAATCTTGTTTGCAGTGTAAGTGTACTGCCATCCATCACCCATCTTTCCGGTTTGCGGTGTCCAGAAGTTCATACCCCAAGGCAATGCCACTGCAGGGTAGGTGTTACCTGTTGACAGTTCGTAAGTTGACTGTGTACCCATCAGTGTGTACACATAATCGGCATAGCTACCCTCTGGTCCCGCCACAGGTGCAGTTTGTTCTGTACAAGAAACCAACTGTAAGGCAGCAACAGCCGCAATAATCAGTGTTTTTTTCATATCTGTAATTTTATAGGTTTATTTCTTTGGTTTGTCTGTCATGTCAATGACCAAGATACCACCCTCGGTAAGTTGCTCATGGGTAAAGAAAGGCTTGGTAAGCTCAGTGCCGTTCAGTACCATCTTAGCTATATACTTATTTTCCTTAGAGTTGTTCACGGTGCGAATGGTGAAATCCTTACCATTTGGCAGATGGATGGTTGCTTCCTTGAACAGTGGGCGACCGATGCTGTAGGTAGGGTTACCTGCACATACCTGATAGAAGCCCATTGCATTCAGGATGTACCAAGCCGACATCTGTCCACAGTCTTCATTTCCAGAAAGACCATCTGGTGCATTGAAGTACAGGGTGTGCAGAATCTGATCCACCAGTTCCTGTGTTTTCCAAGGCTGACCCAGATAGTTGTAGAAGTGTGTTATCTGATGACTCGGTTCATTGCCGTGTGCATACTGACCAATCAAGCCAGAGATATCTGCAGATACATTGTCGCCTTCCATCTCTGATGAAGCCGTGAACAGCTCATCCAGTTTCTTGATCATGCCTTCCTTACCACCATGCAGGGCAGCCAGGCCCTCTATGTCATGAGGTACGAACCAGCTCCACTGGTAAGAGTTGCCCTCACAGAAATCATCCACGCGATGCTCGGAGTGGTTAGGACTGAATGGAGTTCTCCACTGGCCATCAAGTGTCTTTCCACGCATGAAACCCGTAGAAGCATCAAAATAGTTCTGGTAGTTCTTGGCATATTGTGCATAGCGTGCTGCATCTTCCTTCTTACCCAAGGCATCGGCCAGGACAGAGATACACCAGTCGTTATACGCATATTCCAAACCCTTGGCTACTGCCTCGTTATCCTTGTCGCAAGGCACGTAGCCCACCTCATGGTTGTACTTGCGGCCTATAGGCATAATGTAAGGATAAAGCCAAGTAGGACAAGCCGGTGTAATGCCTGTGGTATCATACTCAGCCGCACGGAGCGCAGCCTTGTAAGCCTTCTCTATATCATAGTTCCGGTAGCCCTTCATGTAGTTGTCTGCCAGCAGGGAAACATAGTGATAGCCAATCATACAACCCGTATAGTTGGCACCGCAATCCCACTTTGGCACCACGCCACCTTCCTCGCCCTTCTTGATGAGCGTGCGGATATAGGCCTCATTCTGAGCAGGATCCAAGATGCTTACCAATGGGTGCAAGGCACGGTGTGTATCCCATAAAGAGAACGTAGTATAGACCGGATCATTCACGTCACCCTGATGAATCTTGAGGTCCATGCCCAGGTAACGGCCGTCCACATCCTGGAACAGGTTAGGGCTGAAATTGGTATGATACAAGGCCGTGTAGAAAATCTTGCGCTGATCCTCATTGTCAGTGTCAATGTCAATTTTTTTCAGACAATCGTTCCATAAATTATGTGCTGCAGCACGCGTACCGTCAAAGTCCCAAGCTGGCATCTCGTCGGCCAGGTTGCGTGCAGCACCATCATAGTCCACAGAAGAGATGGCAGCCTTGACCATGACTACCTCCTGGTCCTCTGTCTGGAAGTGCAGTAACGCCTTGCAGCGAGGCTCAATCTTGTTCTCCAGCTGAATGGTGTCACGAATCACCTCGAATGTGAAAGGCTTGGAGAATACAGCCGTGAAATACAGATCCTGCTGATACTCCCACCATACATTGCGGCGATACGCTCGGATGGTACTGTCGTTCACCATCTCCACGTTCATGATCTGATTAGTCTGTTCCTGGATGGCATAATCCAAATCCAGGATAAAGCCAGATTCCTCGCTCTTCGGGAACGTATAGCGGTGGATAGCCGTACGTGCAGTGGCTGTAATCTCTGCCTGCACACCATAACGGTCCAGCAGTACGCTGTAGTATCCCGGCTCTGCCACCTCGTTGTCATGGCTGAAGGCAGAGGCAAAAGCCACATGCTGTGCCTTCTCCTTCTCGCCTACATAAGACACATCCTGCTTACCCACGGTAGGCATGAGCAGGAAATCACCGAAATCCGCACAACCCGTACCGCTCAGTCGCGTATGGCTGAAACCGTTGATAGAATCATCTTCATAGTAATAGCCAGAGCACGCATCCCAATCGTGAATGCGCGTATCAGGTCCCGGCTGGATCATGCCATGAGGCACCATGGCCCCCGGATGTGTATGTCCGTGGCCCCCCGTTCCGATGAACGGATCCACGAAAGCCGTATAGTCTGTCTCCTCACTCTGTTGGACAGAGCAGCCTGCCACCACTACGGCTCCCAACAAAAATAATATCTTCTTCATCATAATTACTCAAAACCCAAAACTCATAACTCACGACTCAAAACTCACTCCCACCCAGCCCCTGCTGGCTGAGCTCCCATTTCCAGCTCCAGGGTAGCTCCATTCATGATATCCTGGTGTGTGATATAGCTTGTCTTTAAAAGCTCACCGTTCAGTTTCACGCTCTGCACGTAGATATTCTCCGCGCTCACACCATTAGCCTTCACGGTGAATGTATTGCCATTCTCCAGGTGCATGCGGATCTCAGGGAAGATAGGAGATCCAATCTCATACTGGCCGCTGACAGGGTTCATAGGGTAGATACCCATAGCGCTGAATACATACCAAGCCGAGGTCTGGCCGCAGTCCTCATTTCCACAAAGACCTGCAGGCGTATTCAGGTATAGTTCCTTCATGACCTGGGTGGCATACTGTTGAGCCTTGCTTGGCTGTCCCACTTTGTTCCACAGGTAGATGACATGATGGCTTGGCTCATTGCCATGTGCATACTGGCCTATCATACCGGTACTGAACAATGGAAGCTCAGCATCGGCCGATGGGTTATAGGTAAACATGCTGTCCAACTTCTCGGTGAAGCGCTCCTTGCCACCCACCAGGTCTATCAAGCCAGGGATATCGTGCTGTACGCTCCAGAAATAATGCCAGGCGTTGCTCTCACAGATAGGCTCGGTGTAATCATCAGGGCTGAAAGGCTCCATGAACTTGCCCTCTCCGTTACGAGGCTGCATGAAACTGCTGACAGGGTTATATACGTTTCTGTAGTTCTGGCTACGCTTGTAGAATTCATCGGCAATGTCCTGCTTGCCCATCTTCTTGGCCATCTCAGCTATGCAGAAATCATCGAACGCATACTCCAGGGTACGGCTCAATGACCAGTTGTCGTCATTGTACTCATCCACCACGTCGTAAGAAATCCATCCCAGCTTCTTGTACTGGCCGATGCCACGGTAGGTATCCAGGTTGGCCGTGTTCACGCAAGCCTCCAGCGCCTTCTCCGCATCAAATCCGGTAATGCCCTTCAGATAAGCGTCGGCAATGACGGCAGCAGCATGATAGCCAATCATCATATCGGTCTCACCGCCCCACATGTTCCAGACAGGAAGACGTCCGTTCTGCTCATAGAATGCGATGAAAGAGTTCACCATGTCTGCCGCACGGCTTGGCATGATGCAGGTGTAGAGCGGATGTGCCGCACGGAAGGTATCCCAGATAGAGAACGTGCTATAGTTCTGCCAACCGTCAGCCTTATGGTTCTCCTTGTCAGGGCCACGGTAACCGCCATCCACGTCGCAGAACAGGGTAGGTGCTATCATGGCATGGTACATGGCCGTATAAAAGATAGCACGCTGGTCGTCGGTGCCACCCACCACCTCAATGGTGTTCAGTTCCTTGTTCCAAGCCGCCGTAGTCTCCGCCAGGACCTTGTCGAAGTCGTCCACCGGCACCTCAGCCTTCAGGTTAGCCTGAGCAGCCTCCATGCTGGTAGGAGAGAGCGCCGTGTTCACCACAATCTGCTCATCCTTCTGGGTCTTGAAATGGAAGGTAGCCACAATAGCTTTTCCAATCTCCTGGCCGTCCTTCTGGACAGCGGTGGTATCTATGTCAACAGCATCGAAAGGGCGAGAGAAGCGGGTGCAGAAATAGACTTTTTGGTCGCGGCACCAGCCTTCAGAGAAACGGTAGCCCGCCACGGTGCAAGAATCCAGCACCTGCAGCTCGGTGTCATCGGTAAAGTCCCAGTTCATGGCCTTCTTCAGGTTCAGGATGACCGCAGCGTCACCTTCTGGGAACGTATAGCGCTGGACACCCACGCGAGGTGTAGCCGTCAGCTCCACGTTGATATCATAATCCGTCAGGCGCACCTGGTAGTATCCGGCGCGAGCCTGCTCATCGGCATGCGAGAACTTAGAGTGAATGCCTAACTCGCCGCCCGCATCTATAGCAGGAAGCATGACCGGCATGAAAAGCAGGTCGTAGAGGTCACCGGCACCCGTTCCGGAAAGGTGGGTGTGGCTGAAACCGGCAATGGTGCTGTCAGGATAGAAATAACCTGCGATGCGGTCCCATCCGGCATAACCGTTGTCCGGACTGAGCTGCACCATACCGAAAGGAGCCTGAGCACCAGGGTAGGTATTACCCGTAAAGTCGGTACCAATCATCGGATTGACTACCGCTGCAAAATTTTCATCGTGTTGTTGTGTCGTTTGCTCTGTGCCGCCAGCCGCCATCATGAGGCCGGCAGCACCC
>JAUNHZ010000006.1:26845-38229 GCA_030523705.1 Bacteroidales bacterium | reverse complement strand
TGCGAAGGGCGCAGAGATTACCATGAAGGACTTGATGCCACTTGATTATACTTGTGTGCAGTTGAGTAAGTGGACTGCAGACCCTCATACAAATGATTTGATTCGTACGCTGATTCTGAATTACATCAAGTGCTATAAGCAGAAGGATGCTGAACTGAATCGTAAGAAATATGCTATTGCCATTGGCGATGAACTTCCATCTGGCATTATCAAGATGGCTAAGGTCTACATCGCAAAGAAGCGTAAGATTGGCGTTGGTGATAAGATGGCTGGTCGTCACGGTAATAAGGGTATTGTTTCTCGTGTTGTTAGACAAGAGGATATGCCATTCTTGGCAGATGGTACTCCTGTAGATATCGTATTGAACCCACTGGGTGTGCCTTCTCGTATGAACATTGGTCAGATCTTCGAAGCTGTATTGGGTTACGCTGGTAAGGAATTGGGTGTTAAGTTTGCTACTCCAATCTTCGATGGTGCTTCATTGGAAGACTTGTGTACATGGACTGATAAGGCAGGTTTGCCACGTTACTGCTCTATGTATCTGTACGATGGTGGTACCGGTGAGAAGTTTGACCAGCCTGCAACTGTTGGTGTGACTTATATGTTGAAGTTGGGCCACATGGTTGAGGATAAGATGCATGCTCGTTCTATCGGTCCTTACTCTTTGATTACTCAGCAGCCACTTGGTGGTAAGGCTCAGTTCGGTGGTCAGCGTTTCGGAGAGATGGAGGTTTGGGCACTGGAAGCATTTGGTGCCGCACATGTACTTCAGGAGATTCTGACAATCAAGTCTGATGATACTGTAGGACGTTCTAAGGCTTATGAGGCAATCGTTAAGGGTGAACCTATGCCAACTCCAGGTATTCCTGAGTCTTTGAATGTCTTGCTCCATGAGTTGAGAGGACTTGGTCTGAGTGTCGTTTTGGATTAATATGAACTCTTTACAAGAATAAAAATATGGCTTTTAGAAAAGAAAATAAGATAAAGAGTAATTTTACGAAGATCACTATTGGTTTGTCATCTCCAGTACAGATCCAAGAGATGTCTAGTGGTGAGGTTTTGAAGCCTGAGACAATCAACTACCGCACTTACAAGCCTGAACGTGACGGTTTGTTCTGCGAACGAATCTTCGGTCCAACAAAGGATTATGAGTGCCATTGCGGTAAATATAAGAGAATCCGTTATAAAGGAATTGTCTGCGACCGCTGTGGAGTTGAGGTAACAGAGAAGAAGGTTCGTCGTGAACGTATGGGTCACATTGAATTGGTTGTACCTGTTGCACATATTTGGTATTTCCGTAGTCTTCCTAATAAAATAGGTTATTTGTTGGGTATTCCTTCAAAGAAATTGGATGCAATTATCTATTATGAAAGATATGTTGTGATTCAGCCAGGTAATGCTAAGAACGCAAATGGTGAACCATTCCAGGTTTATGATTTGCTTTCTGAGGATGACTATGTGGAGGTATTAGACAAATTCCCAAACAATGACTTGTTGGATGATTCTGATCCAAATAAGTTCATTGCAAAGATGGGTGCAGAAGCAATTGAAATCTTGTTATCTCGTCTGGACCTCGATGCTCTATCCTATGAACTTCGTGACCAGGCAAACTCTGACTCTTCACAACAGCGTAAAACCGAGGCTTTGAAGCGCTTGCAGGTTGTAGAGGCATTCCGCTCAAGCCGTGGTAAGAATAAGCCAGAATGGATGATTATCAAGAATGTTCCTGTAACTCCTCCTGATCTTCGCCCATTGGTCCCACTGGATGGTGGACGTTTCGCAACATCTGACTTGAATGATCTCTATCGTCGCGTAATCATTCGTAATAATCGTTTGAAGAGATTGATTGAGATTAAGGCTCCTGAGGTTATTCTGAGAAATGAGAAGCGTATGTTGCAGGAGGCTGTCGATTCATTGTTCGATAATAGCCGCAAGAGTTCTGCTGTTAAGAGTGAGGCTAACCGTCCTCTTAAGTCACTCTCTGATTCATTGAAGGGTAAGCAGGGTCGTTTCCGTCAGAACTTGTTGGGTAAGCGTGTTGACTATTCTGCACGTTCTGTAATTGTTGTAGGTCCAGAGTTGAAGATGGGTGAATGTGGTCTTCCAAAACTCATGGCAGCAGAATTGTATAAGCCATTTATCATTCGTAAGTTGATTGAGCGTGGCATTGTCAAGACTGTTAAGAGTGCAAAGAAGATTGTAGACCGTAAGGATCCTGTAATCTGGGATATCTTGGAGCATGTAATGAAGGGTCATCCAGTTTTGCTGAACCGTGCTCCTACATTGCACCGCTTGGGTATCCAGGCATTCCAGCCTAAGATGATTGAGGGTAAGGCTATTCAGTTGCACCCACTGGCATGTACAGCGTTCAACGCCGATTTCGATGGTGACCAGATGGCAGTTCACTTGCCATTGAGTAATGAGGCTATTCTTGAGGCTCAGATGCTGATGCTTCAGTCTCATAATATATTGAACCCAGCTAATGGTGCTCCTATCACCGTTCCTTCTCAGGATATGGTACTTGGTTTGTATTACATTACCAAGTTGCGTAAGGGTGCTAAGGGCGAAGGCCGCGTATTCTATGGTCCAGAAGAGGCAATGATTGCTTATAATGAAGGCGTTGTAGATATTCATGCAATCGTTAAGGTTGTTGTAAACGATATTGATGAGGATGGTGTTTTGAAACCAATTCTCCGTGAAACTTCAGTTGGCCGTGTGATTGCAAATGAGGTTATTCCTGATGAAGTAGGTTTCTTTAACAAGGTTATCTCTAAGAAGAGCTTGCGTGACTTGATTACTGTTGTTATCAAGACAGTTGGTGTAGCACGTGCTTGTGAATTCTTGGATGGTATCAAGAACTTGGGTTATCGTCTTGCATTTGAAGGTGGTCTGTCATTCAACTTGGATGATATTATCATTCCAGAGGAGAAGAAACAGATTATTGACAGCAGTAACGAGGAAATCGATGAGATTATGATGCAGTATGGTATGGGTGTTATTACCGATAACGAGCGTTATAATAAGGTTGTCGATGTGTGGACTCATGCGAATATCAACTTGAAGGCTATCTTGATGAAGCAGATGGCTGAAGCTGACCAGGGATTCAATGCAGTTTACATGATGTTGGATTCTGGAGCCCGTGGTTCTGCTGATCAGATTTCTCAGTTGGCAGGTATGCGTGGTTTGATGGCGAAGCCTACTCGTTCTGGTAATGACTCACGTGTTACCATTGAGAACCCAATTCTTTCTAACTTTAAGGAAGGTATGTCCGTGCTTGAGTACTTTATCTCTACTCACGGTGCAAGAAAGGGTTTGGCCGATACTGCATTGAAGACTGCCGATGCTGGTTATTTGACTCGTCGTTTGGTTGATGTATCTCACGATGTTATTATCAACGAAGAGGATTGTGGTACACTTCGTGGTCTTCTTTGTACAGCATTGAAGAACGGTGAGGAGACAATTGCTTCACTGGGTGAGCGTATCTTGGGTCGTGTTTCTGTACATGATGTTATCCATCCTACTACAGGCGAATTACTTGTTGCTGGTGGTGAAGAAATCACAGAAGATATTGCAGACAAGATTGAGAATTCTCCAATTGAAAGTGTAGAAATCCGCTCTGTATTGACTTGTGAGTCTAAGAAGGGTGTTTGTATGAAGTGCTATGGCCGTAACTTGGCAACCCATAAGATGGTTCAGAAGGGTGAGGCTGTTGGTGTTATTGCTGCTCAGTCAATTGGTGAGCCTGGTACTCAGTTGACACTTCGTACTTTCCACGCCGGTGGTACCGCAGCAAACGCAGCTGCAAATGCTACCATTGTCTCTAAGAATGCTTGTCGTCTTGAATTCGAGGAGCTTCGTACAATTGACGTTGTAGAGGAAGGTGGTGAAGCTGCAAAGATTGTTGTTGGTCGTTTGGCTGAAGTTCGCTTTGTGGATGTTCATACCGGAATTGTTCTGTCTACCAAGAGTGTTCCTTATGGATCAACCTTGTATGCAGGTGATGGTGAGATCGTTGAATCTGGAAAGTTGATTGCAAAATGGGACCCATTCAATGCCGTAATCGTTACAGAAAACGCAGGTAAGATTGAGTTTGAAGGCATGAAGGAAGGTGAGACTTATCGTGTTGATAGCGATGAAACAACCGGTCTCCGTGAAATCATCATTATTGAGCCAAAGGGTAATAGAACAATTGCTCCTGCAGCACATATTAAGGATGAGGATGGAAATGTAATCCGTACTTATAACTTCCCAGTAGGTGGTCACGTTTCTGTTGAAGATGGACAGATTGTTAAGTCTGGTGACATTTTGGTTAAGATTCCACGTGCCGTAGGTACAGCTGGTGATATTACCGGTGGTCTTCCTCGAGTTACTGAGTTGTTCGAGGCTCGTAACCCATCTAATCCTGCTGTCGTTTCTGAAATCGATGGTGAGATTACAATGGGTAGAGTAAAGCGCGGTAACCGTGAGATCACAGTAACCTCTAAGACCGGCGAGGAGAAGAAGTACTTGATTCCATTGTCAAAGCAGATTCTTGTACAGGGCAATGACTATGTTCGTGCTGGAACTCCACTTTCTGATGGTGCAATCACTCCTGCAGACATCTTGGCAATCAAGGGCCCAACCGCAGTTCAAGAGTATATTGTTAATGAAGTTCAGGACGTATATCGTCTTCAGGGTGTAAAGATTAATGACAAGCACTTTGAGATTATCGTACGTCAGATGATGCGTAAGGTTCAGATTAACGAAGCTGGCGATACCCGATTCTTGGAACAGGAGATTGTTGACAAACTCGAGTTTATGGAGGAGAACGACAGAATCTGGGGCAAGAAAGTTGTAACAGATGCTGGTGATTCAGAAACTATGAAGAAGGGTCAGATTGTAACAGCAAGAAAACTTCGTGATGAGAATAGCTTGTTGAAGAGAAGAGATAAGAAGCTTGTTCAGACTCGTGATGCAGTCCCTGCTACTTCAACTCAGATTCTTCAGGGTATTACTCGTGCTGCATTGCAGACTTCAAGCTTTATGTCTGCTGCATCATTCCAGGAAACTACAAAGGTTCTGAATGAAGCTGCAATCCGTTACAAGACTGATAGCTTGCAGGGTATGAAGGAAAACGTTATCTGCGGCCATTTGATCCCAGCTGGTACTGGTCAACGTGAATTTGACAAGATTGTCGTTGGTTCAAAAGAGGATTATGATAGAATGCTTGCAAATCGCAAGAATGTGTTAGATTATAACGTAGAGTAATCTGGTTATATAATATAATAGGAAAGAGGAGGCTTTAAATGCTTCCTCTTTTTTTGTTTTCTGTTCTTGACGTTGTTAAATAAGGTTTAAATGTGTAATAAATGTTAAAGAATGCTTGTTCTGGCTTAAAACCAAGAAGTTTGGGGAAAATATTCCACCCAAAACATTGTATTTCAAAAAATGTTTCGTAACTTTGCAGCCCGAAATAGGCTCATTATGCCCGAACGGCACTAGTTTATTTCATAACTACAAGATAATAAATAAAATAATATATAATAATTAAAAAACAAAAACAATGCCTACTATTAATCAATTGGTAAGAAAAGGCCGCCAGGTATTGGATGACAAGAGCAAGTCACCTGCTTTGGACTCATGTCCACAGCGTCGTGGTGTATGTGTTCGTGTGTATACCACTACCCCTAAGAAGCCTAATTCAGCGATGCGTAAGGTCGCTCGTGTGCGTTTGACAAATTCAAAGGAAGTTAACTCTTACATCCCAGGTGAGGGACACAACTTGCAGGAGCACTCAATTGTTCTTGTTCGTGGTGGTCGTGTAAAGGACCTTCCTGGTGTACGTTATCACGTCGTTCGTGGTACTTTGGATACCGCAGGTGTTGCTAACCGTACTCAGCGTCGTTCTAAGTATGGAGCTAAGCGTCCAAAGCCAGGACAGCAGACCGCAGCAAAGAAGAGATAATTAAAAGAAAAACTAATCGTTTTGGTTTGAAGGAAAAGCAATAAAGGTTGAGTAAATGACTCAGAGGAGTTATTGAAGAACGCAAAAAGCAACCCCAAACTAAAAGTTATTAATCAAACAAAATGAGAAAAGCAAAACCAAAGAAGCGTGTGATCCTTCCAGATCCAGTTTACAACGATCAGAAGGTATCAAAGTTCGTAAACCATTTGATGTATGATGGTAAGAAGAATACTTCTTATGAGATTTTCTACACAGCTCTGGAGACCGTGAAGGCTAAGCTTCCTAATGAGGAGAAGTCTGCATTGGAGATTTGGAAGGCTGCTTTGGATAAGATTACTCCACAGGTTGAGGTTAAGAGCCGTCGTATCGGTGGTGCTACTTTCCAGGTTCCTACAGAAATCCGTCCTGACCGTAAGGAGTCAATCTCTATGAAGAATATGATTCTTTATGCTCGCAAGCGTGGTGGAAAGTCTATGGCTGATAAGTTGGCAGCTGAGATTATCGATGCTTACAATGAGCAGGGTGGTGCATTCAAGCGTAAGGAAGATATGCATCGTATGGCTGAGGCTAACCGTGCATTCGCTCACTTCAGATTCTAATCGTCAATATAAACTTATAAGCATTTAAAAAATGGCAAAACAAGACTTGCATTTGACCCGTAATATCGGTATTATGGCTCATATCGATGCTGGTAAGACTACAACTTCAGAGCGTATTTTGTTCTATACTGGTAAGACTCACAAGATTGGTGAGGTGCACGAAGGTGCAGCTACTATGGACTGGATGGCTCAGGAGCAGGAGCGTGGTATTACCATTACATCAGCAGCTACCACTGCTTATTGGACTTGGAATGGTAACAAGTATAAGTTTAATTTGATTGATACTCCGGGACACGTTGACTTTACTGCTGAGGTAGAGCGCTCTTTGCGTGTATTGGACGGTGCTGTTGCAACATATTGTGCTGTAGGTGGTGTTGAGCCTCAGTCTGAGACTGTATGGCGTCAGGCAGATAAGTACAATGTTCCACGTATTGGTTATGTAAATAAGATGGACCGTTCTGGCGCTGACTTCTTCGAGGTTGTTCGCCAGATGAAGGACGTTTTGGGTGCAACTCCTTGTGTTATCTCTGTGCCAATCGGTGCTGAGGAGAATTTCAAGGGTATCGTTGACCTGTTGAAGATGAAGGCTATTCTGTGGCACGATGAGACTATGGGTGCTGAGTATAGCTTGGAAGATATTCCTGCTGATATGGTAGCAGAATGCGAAGAGTGGCGTGCTAAGCTTATTGAGCAGGCTGCAGAGCAGGACGAGGCTTTGATGGAGAAGTATTTCGAAGATCCAGATTCTTTGACTGAAGAGGAAGTTGTAGCTGCCATCCGTAAGGGTACTTTGGCTTTGGATATCGTTCCTATGACTTGTGGTTCTTCTTTCAAGAATAAGGGTGTTCAGACTTTGTTGGACTATGTATGTATGTTCTTGCCTTCTCCACTGGATACACCAGCAATCGTTGGTAAAAACCCAGATACTGGTGCAGAAGAAGATCGTAAGCCTGCAGAGGATGAGAAGACTTCTGCTTTGGCATTTAAGATTGCAACTGACCCTTATGTTGGTCGTTTGACCTTCTTCCGTGTATATTCTGGTAAGGTTGAGGCTGGTTCTTACATCTATAATACCCGTTCTGGTAAGAAGGAGCGTGTTTCTCGTTTGTTCCAGATGCACTCAAATCATCAGAACCCTGTAGAGGTTATCGGTGCTGGTGATATTGGTGCTGGTGTAGGTTTCAAGGATATTCACACTGGTGATACCTTGTGTGATGAGGATGCACCAATCGTATTGGAGTCTATGGAGTTCCCAGAGCCAGTAATTGGTATCGCTGTAGAGCCAAAGACTCAGAAGGATATGGATAAGTTGGCTAATGGTTTGGCTAAGCTTGCTGAAGAGGACCCAACATTTACTGTAAAGACTGATGAGCAGTCTGGTCAGACCGTGATTTCTGGTATGGGTGAGCTTCACTTGGATATCATTATCGACCGTTTGAAGCGTGAGTTCAAGGTTGAGTGTAATCAGGGTAAGCCTCAGGTTAACTATAAGGAGGCAATTACTAAGACCGTTAACTTGCGTGAGGTTTATAAGAAGCAGTCTGGTGGTCGTGGTAAGTTCGCAGATATCATTGTTAACATCGGCCCAGTTGATGAAGGTTATGACTTCCAGAAGGAGGGTGCATTGCAGTTCGTTGATGAGGTTAAGGGTGGTAACGTGCCTAAGGAATTCATCCCTGCAGTTCAGAAGGGCTTCACAAATGCTATGAAGAATGGTATTTTGGCAGGTTTCCCTATGGACAGCATGAAGGTTACTTTGGTTGATGGTTCATTCCACCCAGTTGACTCTGACCAGTTGTCATTCGAAATCTGTGCATTGCAGGCTTACAAGAACGCATGTGCTAAGGCAGGTCCTGTATTGATGGAGCCTATTATGAAACTTGAGGTAGTAACCCCAGAGGAGAACATGGGTGATGTAATCGGTGACTTGAACAAGCGTCGTGGTCAGGTAGAAGGTATGGAGAACAGCCGTTCTGGCGCTCGTATCGTTAAGGCTATGGTTCCACTGGCTGAGATGTTCGGCTATGTAACTGCTTTGCGTACTATCACTTCAGGTCGTGCTACTTCATCAATGACATACGATCACCATGCTCCAGTTTCTAGCTCTATTGCTAAGGCTGTTCTTGAGGAGTGCAAGGGTCGTGTAGACTTGGTATAATAAGATTTAAGAGAGGCGGTGGTGCTGACAAGCGAATGACTCTTTGTCAGCCTACCATCTTCCTCTATTTTTAACTATAAATAAATAATAAACAAAATGAGTCAGAAAATTCGTATTAAGCTGAAATCCTATGATCACAACTTGGTTGACAAGTCAGCTGAGAAGATCGTAAAGACTGTAAAGGCTACTGGCGCTATCGTAAGTGGTCCAATTCCACTTCCTACTCACAAGCGCATCTTTACTGTAAACCGTTCTACTTTCGTTAACAAGAAGTCACGTGAGCAGTTCCAGCTCTCTTCTTACAAGAGACTGATTGACATCTACAGCTCAACTGCAAAGACTGTTGACGCACTGATGAAGCTTGAGCTTCCTAGCGGTGTTGAAGTAGAGATTAAGGTGTAATAGTTCTCGAGAGAGAAGCATAAAAAGGATTTCAAGAAAACATTTAAATTAAGACTGAAATGTCAGGATTATTAGGAAAGAAAATCGGAATGACATCCGTATTCAGTGCCGAGGGTAAGAATGTACCATGCACTGTTATTGAAGTAGGTCCTTGCGTTGTTACTCAGATTAAGAGTGTTGAAAAGGACGGTTATGAGGCTGTACAGGTAGGTTTCCAGGATAAGAAGGAAAAGAATACTACAAAGCCTATGATGGGTCACTTTAAGAAAGCTGGTGTAACTCCAAAGAGACATCTTGCTGAGTTCAAGGGATTCGATCAGGAACTGAATCTTGGTGATGTACTTACAGTAGAGTTGTTCAATGACGCTAACTTTGTTGACGTAATTGGTACTTCTAAGGGTAAGGGTTTCCAGGGTGTTGTAAAGCGTCATCATTTTGGTGGTGTAGGTCAGATTACTCATGGTCAGCACAACCGTCAGCGTAAGCCAGGTTCTATTGGTGCTTGTTCATACCCAGCTCGCGTATTCAAGGGTCTGCGTATGGGTGGCCAGATGGGCGGTAATCGTGTTACTACTCAGAATCTTCAGGTGTTAAAGGTAATTCCAGAGCACAACATTCTTATGATTAAGGGTTCTGTTCCAGGATTTAAGGGTTCAATCGTAATAGTAGAGAAATAATTATGGAATTAAGCGTATATAAAATTACCGGTGAAGATACCGGTAGAAAGGTTGCGTTGAATGATGCTATCTTCGGTATTGAGCCTAACGATCACGCAATCTACTTGGATGTTAAGCAGTTCCTTGCAAACCAGCGTCAGGGTACTCACAAGTCAAAGGAAAGAAGTGAAATCAGCGGTTCTACTCGCAAGCTTGGTCGCCAGAAAGGTGGAGGCGGTGCTCGTCGTGGTGATATCAACTCTCCAGTTTTGGTTGGTGGTGCTCGCGTATTTGGTCCTAAACCACGTGATTACTGGTTCAAATTGAACAAGAAAGTTAAGGCTTTGGCTCGTAAGTCAGCTCTTTCTTATAAGGTTCAGGAGAATGCTTTGGTTGTAGTTGAAGACTTCACTTTTGAGGCTCCAAAGACCAAATCTTTCGTTGAGATGTTAAATAATCTTAAAGTTGCTGACAAGAAGGCTTTGGTTGTTTTGTCAGAAGCTAATAAAGCAGTATTTTTGTCGTCCCGAAACTTGCAGCGTGCAAGTCTGGCAATTGCATCAGCGCTCAATACCTATAGTGTATTGAATGCCGACGCTATGGTTGTGACTGAGAGTGCGTTGAAGTCTATCGAGGCAACTTTAAATAAATAAGGAGGCTGAAGTATGGCATATATTATCAAACCGTTGGTTACCGAGAAGATGACCACGATTACAGAGAAGCAGAACAAGTTCGGCTTCATTGTACGTCCTCAGGCTAATAAGATTGAGATTAAGAAGGAAGTAGAAGAACTGTATAACGTTACAGTTACTGATGTTAATACAATGAACTATGCTGGCAAGAATAAGACTCGTTATACTCGTGCTGGCTTGGTTAAAGGTCGTACTAATGCCTTTAAGAAGGCTATCGTAACCCTGAAAGAGGGCGATACTATCGATTTTTATAGCAATATTTAATATAGAAAATGGCAGTAAGAAAATTTAGTCCAGTTACTCCTGGACAGAGACACAAAGTTATTGGTACCTTCGAGGAAATAACTGCTACGGTACCAGAAAAGTCTCTCGTTTATGGTAAGAAGTCTACTGGCGGTCGTAACAATGTAGGTAAGATGACCGCTCGTTACATTGGTGGTGGTCACAAGAAATTGTTCCGCTTCATCGATTTCAAGCGAGAGAAAGATGGTGTTCCAGCTGTAGTAAAAACAATTGAATACGATCCGAACCGTTCGGCTCGTATCGCTTTGTTGTTCTATGCTGATGGTGAAAAACGTTATATCATTGCTCCTAACGGATTACAGGTTGGTAGCACATTGATGTCTGGTAAGGATGCAGCTCCTGAGGTAGGTAACTGTCTTCCTTTGTCAGTAATTCCAGTGGGTACTGTTATCCACAACATCGAATTACGTCCAGGCCAGGGTGCACTTCTTGTTCGTTCTGCTGGTAATTTCGCTCAGTTAACTTCTCGTGAAGGTGACTATTGCGTTATCAAGTTGCCTTCAGGTGAGACTCGTAAGATTCTTTCAGCTTGTAAGGCTACTATCGGTAGCGTTGGTAACTCTGATCATGCTTTGGAGAGCTCCGGTAAGGCTGGTCGTTCTCGTTGGTTGGGCCGTCGTCCTCACAACC